>PWJF01000538.1 GCA_003560935.1 Ignavibacteriales bacterium | reverse complement strand
TTATGTGAACACGGGAAAGCGACGGTTAACCGTTACGACGTTGGCATGTTTGCTCAGCGGATTACCGCTGCTCACCGCGGACGACCTACGCAAGGGGATTGCCATATCCGCCGACATTACCAACGAACGCTGGGATACACTCGGTTATCCCAATATTGCCGAGATTCCGGCGGAAGAGGCGGGAAAACGCTTTGCAGGACTTGCAAAAAAATATGATTTTGTTTTATTTGAATACTTTCTGACCGACCACGCAGGTCATAAACAGGACATGGATAATGCCGTTCAGATTCTGGAACGGTTCGATGTGTTTATAGGCGGCTTCCGTGATACGATGGATGAATCGACACTCCTTGTGATGACGAGCGATCACGGAAATATCGAAGACCTGCAAACGAAGGCGCACACACGAAACGCGGTACCGCTCTGGGTATACGGTAATGACAGTGCGCAATTTGTAGAGGGCATTTCATCGATTACAGACCTTGCACCCAAAATACTTGGCTGGTTGAACATAGCATAAAGGAATCCAGCTATGTCGATGCAGGACGATCTATTCAATCGTGCTGCAAGCATGCGAGGCAGGCCTGCCGTCATTGTAGCACTGTTGTTTATTGCGGGGATACTGTTATCTCATCTATTCCCACTGCCTCATAACGTACTGCCCGTACTGTTCGTAGCAACAATCCTGTTACTTCTTATTTCTCTTTATTTTTACAACCGGTCATTTTTCGGAATTGCGATCGCCTGTGTTTTTATCATCCTCGGTTACACAAAATACTCCGTCGAAAAAGATTTCTCCCGCAATACTTCCGTTGAGGTATTTGCCGAACCGTCACGGAATATACGTGCGTGGGGTACGATTGTTGAACGCCCGCGTATACGTGAAGACCGTTCTCAGTTCATCATTCGAATCGATTCATTGTATGATGGAGATATGAAGTTTTATACCACGAGCGATCTGCTCGTCATCGTTAGTCCGGATGCACGATATGACAGGGGATTTTTGAATATTGAGTATGGTGAATATACGTTAGTACACGGTTTTATTACAATACCTGCGGGGAGAAGAAATCCATACGAACCGGATTTCAACCGGTATCTTGAGTTACATAACATAGACGCCCTGTTGTATGTTCGCGGTTACTATAACGTCGAGACTCAAGGATACGGCGATGCAAATCGTTTTATAACCGGATATATAGTACCGGTGAGAAATTATATTTCCGGTGTTATTGACCGTACTCTCTCCGGCGAGAGCGCACATTTTCTGCGGGGGTTATTACTCGGCGACCGGAGTCGCATGAGCGACGATGTGCGTGAAATGTTTATCGCAGCCGGTGTTATACACGTCCTTGCCGTATCCGGATTACACGTCGGAATTATGACGGTGATATTCTTTAGTCTCTTCGGAGTTCTACGGATTCCCCGGGTACCGAAAATACTGCTGACAATTGCCGTGCTTATCATATTCATGTTCGTGACGGGTGCGGCGCCGTCGGTTGTTCGTGCAACAATCATGGCATCGGTCATTTTATTCGGCCTCATACTCCAGAGAAAAAGCGATATTTATAATTCGGTTGCCGTTGCCGCACTGATCCTTCTGTTCTACGATGCCCGGGAATTGTTCAAGCCGTCGTTTCAACTTTCATTTGCGGCGGTTCTGTCCATCGTGTATTTATATCCTCGCTTCTGGAGCGGTGTGAGAGAACGATTGGAGGGATTGGAAGAACGGTGGTTATTGCGATATTTTGTTCAATTGTTTCTGGTCTCGTGCGCCGCACAGATCGGTACGCTGCCGTTCACGGCATACTACTTCGAACGCATAAGTCTCGCTGCGTTCGGTGCGAATTTGCTCGTAATTCCGGGCGTGTTCTTTGTTCTGTCGTTCGGTTTTGCATCTGTCCTGTTGGGATTGATAAGCTCGTTCCTCGAACGGTTATACGGATATGTGACAGAGTTTCTGCTTACGGGTATTCTGAAATTTGTCGAACTTGTCTCACAACTCTCATTCGCATCGATTGAGATTTTTCACTTCGGTATTATCAGCGGCATGATCTTTTATGCGGTTATTGCCGCGGTCGTGCATGTAACCCATCCACGGCGTTTTCGGCGGTCGCTTATCGGTTTAGCGGTAGTTCTGAATATTTATATCATCGATTATAATCTAAACTTTGATCCCGAATCCAGGCAGCCCCATCTTGCAATAACAATGCTGGACGTAGGTCAGGGTGATGCATTGTTTATCGAATTTCCCGACGGAAAAACAATGCTCTATGATGCCGGTCCGCGTACCATGATGTCAGATGCGGGCGAACGGGTGGTAGTACCTTATCTGAAACGGCATGGTGTTCGGTATATCGATGCGGTGGTAATTTCACATGCTCATGCGGATCATTACGGAGGGCTTGAAGCGGTGTTGAGTGCAGTTGATGTCGGTACCGTTTATGATACCGGACAACCGGCTTCGGGCGCATGGTATACGGCATTGTACGAAAAACTTGAGCGGCGAGGTATCCCGGTTGAGCTGCTCCGTGCGGGAGATGTGATCGAAGGGTTTGAGAATGTTCGGGTATATGTTGTTCATCCATCGCCGGTGTTTATACAACAGCCCGGCGACGAACGCGCGTGGAACCTGAACAACGCTTCGATCGTGTTGCTGCTTGTTTACGGTGACGTACGAATACTTCTAACCGGTGACGCCGAGCGCGAAGCGGAGTTTTATATGCTTCATATGTATGATGACTTTCTTGAAGCGGATATTTTGAAAGCGGGTCATCATGGATCGAACACCAGCAGCACCGGCAGATTTATAGAAATTGTGTCTCCCGACAGGGCGCTCATCTCGGCAGGACGTCTGAACCGGTTTAATCAACCTGGAGAAGCGGTGATTCACAGATTTCAAAAAAATGGAATAGACATATATCGAACAGATCTTCACGGGGCGGTAAAAGTACGAACGTGTGGGAGGGAGTATTGGATACGAACAATG
>PWJF01000154.1 GCA_003560935.1 Ignavibacteriales bacterium | reverse complement strand
GATTCGGTCTATTTCGAGCTACCCGCCGGACCCGGATTAGCGGTCTTCGACGGTACACTTGAAGATGACGAAATCACGGGTAGATTCACTCAGGCAGGGATAAGCGGTACTTTTTATTTAAACCGGGGGGAAATTGAAGAAGAGATCCCGGAGAAAAAACCACTCCCTTACCATGAGGAAAACGTTCTTATTCATAACGAAGATATACAACTCGGTTGTACGCTTACCCTTCCATTTACCGACGGTCCTTACCCTGCGGTCATACTCATAACCGGCAGCGGTGCACAGGACCGGGATGAGACAATCTTCGGGTTTAAACCGTTTCGCATTCTCGCAGATCATCTTACACCCGGAGGCATTGCCGTTCTTCGATGCGACGACCGCGGTGTGGGCGAATCGACAGGCAGTGTAAGCGCATCCACATCCAGAGATCTTGCGGGTGACGTTGTCGCAATGGTCGGGTTTTTAAGGGAGCGGGAAGAAATCAGGAATGAGCAGATCGGTTTGGCCGGACACAGCGAGGGCGGTATCATTGCTGCAATGTTGGCAGCGGAAGATGAAAATATAGCATTTGTTATTTCAATGGCCGGATCTGCGGTACCGGGAAGAGATATTCTCATAGCTCAAACCGAATTAATATTCGAACAGATGGGTATGAGTGAAGAGATAACCCGTAAACAGTTGAAACTTTTTGATCTTGTATACGAAGCTGCCGAAACCGGAGAGGGCTGGGATGGGATAGAAAAGTTCGTTCGGGAACTTTCAGCGTTGCAAGTCGAACTGCTGACCGATGAACAACGGGATGCTGTTGAGGATATTGATCAGTATGTTGAGCAACAGATAAAGACCGGTATGGCGGGAATAAAATCCAACTGGTATAAGTTTTTCATCATCCATGATCCCGCAGAAGATTGGCGGCGAGTGATACAGCCGGTGCTGGGTTTATTCGGTGAGCTTGATCTACAGGTTCCTCCCGAAATGAATAAAAGCGCCATGAAAGAAGCGCTCGACATTGCAGGTAATGCGGATTATACTATAAAAATTATTCCGCAGGCAAATCACCTTTTTCAAAAGGCAAAAACCGGAAGTCCGACCGAATATGCTCAACTTGAAAAGGAGTTTGTCGATGGCTTTCCCGATATTATTTTAGATTGGATAAAAGAGCGGGTGGATTGAGTATTTTGTAAAATTCATAGTTAATCTTGCACTATGAACTTTGAACAATCTCAGCACAACCAGCATACACATGAGTTGCGACCACGCACTCAACATGAAAGCATCGAAACTCTGGATATTCTCCGCGGCTTTGCAATATTCGGTATTCTGCTTGTCAACATGGGCGTATTTGCTTATCCCTTTCTCGGCTATCAGATGATGGGCGGATCACCGTGGGATGATACGGTAAACAGAACTGCTGAATAGCTATTATAGCATTTAATATTCTTCTCGGGAAGGCCTCCGAATCGGTTGAAACGACGCTCTTAGTCGCTTTTTATATTGGATTGATATCGGTAGCATTCGGTTCTCGCTTATACAGTATAGTAATTAAAGAAGTATCCACAGAAAAAGCACGAATCGATACCGAGATCAAACTCGCCCAAAAAATACAAACGGATTTACTTCCAGTAATCGATATTGACGAAGAACGTTTTCAAGCTTTCGGAAAAACCGTAAATGCTCAGGAAGTCGGCGGAGATTTTTTTGATGTGATAAAACTCAATAAACAGAAGATAGCTTTTTGTGTGGGGGATGTGTCCGGACATAACATAGCGGCCGGATTGATCATGGGGATTGTGAAGAGTGCTTTCCGGACCGAGCTTCGGTATAACGACAATCTCTCATCGATTGCGGTGTCGTTAAATAAAACTGTCATCGAACAGCGGAGTAAAGGAATGTTTGTATCGTTTGCTGCGGGATTGTTCAATTTCGAAACAAAAGAAATTGAACTCATTAACGCCGGGCATCCGCCGATGATTTTTCTACGCAAGGACAATGCCAAAGCGATTCATCCGGAAGGAGTCGCACTCGGATTGTCAGAGAACATGATTTATAAGTCGTTGAAATTCGGCATTGCTCCCGGAGATACGTTTATTTGTTATTCCGATGGAATTATCGAGGCAAGAAATACATCGGGAGAGGAATTCGGTCCTCATCGATTACTTCATGCTTTGAGTAGTTTACATGACGAGAGAAATGCCAGTGAGATTTATAAATTTATTTACGGTGAGATGGAAAAATTTTCTCGAGGTACACAACGGGTTGATGATATAACATTGATGATCGTTATAATTAAGTAGAATATCTGTAAACATTTTATCTGAAATCTGTGGGTGACAACTCGCAATCCAGTATATCGATTGCTCATCATCATAGCTATCCTTATTGTTGTGGATCAAGCCATAAAAATGATGATCCGCTCTTATCTGCCGTTTTACCGGTACATATCAACCAAATCTTGCAACGGTGTATCTTCGAGAATCTTTTCATCAATTTCCACCGTATAAAACCATTCATTTACAAATCGGGAAATATCTGTCGAAGCTGAATTTTTTATACATTCCAAAAACACCTCTGTCGTCGCTCCCGTTTGTACATACGTTTGGTAATAATTTCCAATTGTGTTTAAGAACTCCTCTTCTCCGACTAATTTATAATACACATAGAAAAAGAGCATTCCTTTTGTATAGGAAAGATTTGTTAATCTCTCTTTTCCGTAATCAATCATGGGAGTTGAATGTGCTTTGGGAGAGTTTTTGTACTGACTGCGGTAAATTCTACGTCTATGTTCAGTGTTTGCATCCAGAATGCCGTCCTGGTTCTTTCTTTTTTCCAGCACTAAAAATTGTAAAAACATTGCGAGTCCTTCATTCCATCGTGGCGGGAACTCATCATTATCGGGTGCATTCCAGAGATGAGATAATTCATGATATAGTTCAACGATATTTCTCTCGTCACGAAATGCATCCGCCGTTTGTATAATACTCGTCACATCGGCT
>PWJF01000203.1 GCA_003560935.1 Ignavibacteriales bacterium | reverse complement strand
GGACACCTGGATGGTCCCTCCTTTTTTGTTGATCAGTCCCCATTCGGCCATGAGACCGGTTTCGCCCTGCTTCATGTTGGAGAAGACCTGTCTGGCCTCCTCCTGGTGCTGTTTGGTCAGGTATTCGAAAAACAGGCGTCCCCTGACCTCATGGAAGATGTGTCCGGAAATCTTTTCAACTGCCGGGTTCCATGAAAGTATCCTGCCGGCGATGTCCGTAGAGAGCATTATGTCGCTGGCGCTCTCGAACACGCTGGCCAGATGGCGCTCCACCTTGCGCACTTCCTTGCTCAGCCGGATCTGTTCAGTGAGATCGTCCATCATCAGGATCGCGCTTTCAACGATCCCCTTCCATGAAAAGGGGAGGATGCGGTAATAATAGATCCTTATGGGCACCCCGGGCGTGCGGTAGGACATTCTCTGGCCCAGGGTGGGCTTGTTGGTCTCGAACACCCGCCTGATCTGGGCGACGATATTCATCTGCTCAAGGATTATGTCCGGAAAGACGTTCTCAAGCTTGCAGCCCTGGGTATTGTCTATGGTCCGCCTGCTTTTTTCGAGAAAATTCCTGTTTGCGGTGACGATGCGCATGTCCTTGTTGACCATCAGCACCGAGGAGGGGATGGCGTTCAGAAGCATGTGGTACAGCTCTTCAAAACGCCTGAATGAAGTCTTGTCGGTATTCATTGGCCAATCCGGGAAATGGTTGACGGTAGGCAGGAAATTCCTGCAGCCGATATGCATCAGCTGATAATCCACCCGGGGATATCCTCAGTCACAAAGTTGTAGGGGGGCCAGGGGCCGCTCAGAAGCAGTTTTTCACCGGCGCCGGCCTTGATCCGCTCAAAGGCCTGCCGGAAGGCGTGCACAAGCCCTGCAGGGGTCAGGAAATACAGGGACAGAACAGGCGAAGGCTCAACTTTGCAGTCTCTGTAGAGCCCGGAAAACTGTCTGCGGCAGTGGTCTGCAAGTTCCTTGCGGGTGGCTGCAATCTTTTCGCTCAGCTCATAACAGGCTTTTCTGGAAACAAGAAAGGAGCGCCCCGAAGACCCGGGCCCGGGCAGATTCGACCAATTCATTCCATGGGAGGCGACCTCCCGGTCCGGGACCCGGATGCCCATCTCCACGCAGCCGCGGAGTTTCCCGAGCAGTTCTTCACAAACCTTCCTGCGGTCCATCAGATGAGAGAGGACCCGGCGTTCATCGGGCAGAACCGACCCGAACCGCATGGGGATGATCGTGAACTGCCCCTGACAGGCTTCTACCACATCCCGGAAGGCCATGAGAGCGGCGAGCCTGACCCCGTTGTCCTGCACGTATGCGGAGACTGCAGCTCGCAGGCCTGGACCGGAAATCCAGAAGACCGGCTCGTTGTTTACGCCGCGTAAAACCGGGAGCGGCTGATCCCCCCGGTCTTCCATGATGCAGTAGAGCAAAAGGGCCATTATTATCCCCTGTCAATCCTTGTCCAGGCTCAGGGCCGGCGCAAAGCTGTACGGGGGCCAGGGTCCGCTTGCCCGGAGGGTCAGTCCACGGCCTGCATAACTATGGTTGGATTCGAGGATCTGGTCCTGAAATCTTTCCAGGGAACCGTGAGAAACCAGAAAGGCCCAGTTAAAGACGAACCTTGCTTCATCTCCGCTTTCTCCGGCCGGAGTTTTTCGGCGGCGAAAACGCGAGGCATGGACAAGCAGGGCCCGGCAGAGCGACCGGGAAACCTGCTCGGTCCACTCCCGGACCCGGGAATCAGCTTCCTGCAGAACCCGCTTTTTCTCGAAGTACCGCTTCCCCGGAGGCAGGGACCAAAGACGCGGCCCCTCATTGTGCATCAGCTCAGAACAGACCGCGTCCCTGGCGAGTTCCCTGTCCAGGATCCCCTTTACCCCCCATTCGCTCATACCTGCTGTGTGGTCGAAAAAATCGTTGATTACCTGCTCATTAACTCTGAGCAGCTCCTCAAGCCTGGCAATGGAAGAGAACATGGTCGCGAACCTGGCCGGAATGACCGGGGAGCAGGCCATGACTTCTTCAATCACCTTTTCATGCCGGATGATTCTCGGCAGCACCCACGAGGGGTCCTTAAGCCTTTCTTCAGCGCCCTGTACGCAGAAGTGTTCAAGAAAAGCCCGGCCGAGGATGGCAAAGATCCCTTTATATTCGTGTACAAAAACGGGCTCCTGGCCGCAGCCCTGCGGACCTGCCGATGAATCCGGTCCGGACCTGGCCAAGCAGTAAAGATAGAGTCCTTCACCGGTCTGTTTCATGATCAGCATGCCTTCCTGTTTTGGCATTCTTCAAGGGCCTTTTTCATATCCGCCGCATTGATAACCAGTTCGGCCCCGGCGTCCTCGCTCAGGGCCTGGATGTGCTGCCGTACGGCCGAAAGGGCCGCCCTGTTGCAGATAAAGGCGATGTCAGCCCCACTGAAGCCTTCGGTCCGGGCAGCCAGTTCGTTGATATCGATTTCTGGCGTCAGGGGTTTGTTCTTAAGGTGTATTTTCAGAATTTCCAGACGTCCCCGGGGATCCGGAAGGGAAATCTCTACCAGCTGATCAAACCTGCCCGGTCTGAGGATTGCCGGGTCTAGCATGTCCAGCCTGTTTGTGGCCGCCATGACCAGGACATTCTTGAGTTCTTCAATCCCGTCCATCTCCGCCAGGAATTGACTGAGCACCCGTTCGGAGACCCTGGCCCCGGATGTTTCCGCCCCTCGGGACGGGACCAGGGAGTCGATCTCGTCGAAAAACACAATGCACGGCGCTGCCTGCCTGGCCTTTTGAAACACTTCCCTGACCGCTGATTCGGACTCTCCGACATACTTCGACAACAGGGCCGGACCCTTGACGGATATGAAATTGGCCCCGCTTTCATTGGCTGCGGCCTTGGCCATGAGGGTCTTTCCGCATCCGGGAGGACCGGAGAGCAATATTCCCTTGGACGGGAAGATGCCGGCCTTTTTAAACAGGGGGGCGTGCTTGACGGGCCACTCCACGCTCT
>PWJF01000176.1 GCA_003560935.1 Ignavibacteriales bacterium | reverse complement strand
TCTGAAATCGAAAGAGCAGCTTCAGCTTCAAAGCGCCGCCCTCGAATCTGCAGCAAATGCATTCATAATCACAGATAGAAATGGCGTTATCGAATGGGCTAATCCTGCATTTTTATCGCTCTCCGGTTACGATATCGATGAAGTGATCGGGTCGAAACCGAATCTATTGAAATCCGGCAAGATGTCCGGCGAGTTTTATGCTGAATTATGGAATACCGTTACCGCCGGAAAGGTATGGCGCGGCGAGTTAATCAACAAACGCAAGGACGGGACATTATACGATGAAGAAATGACGATAACGCCGGTTAAAAATGCCGCCGGGAAGATATCTCATTTCGTGGCAGTTAAGGAAGATATCAGCAAACAAAAAGAATTACAGCATCAGTTGATACAGACACAAAAGTTAGAGAGTATCGGCACGCTCGCAAGCGGTATCGCTCATGATTTTAATAATATACTCGGCATCATTCTCGGCTACAGTACGCTGCTGGAACGTTCGAGACGGGATGACCGGCGTTTTGAAGAAAATATAAAAACGATAAAGCAGGCGGTTAACCGCGGATCGAATCTCGTGCAGCAAATTCTCACCTTTGCCCGAAAGACCGACGTAGAATACAATGTAATAAATTTGAACGTTATAATTCGGGAATTGTCACAGATGCTTCACGAGACATTTCCAAGATCTATTTCAATTAAACTGAACCTGGATAAGAACCTCCCCGCAATTATTATCGATCAAGCACAGGTAAATCAGGCGCTGCTCAATCTTTGCGTCAATGCACGCGATGCGATACTCGCCAAAGAAAAACCGTACGGTACTATTACCATTCGAACCAGTTACATAGCCGGGAAGAAGCTTCAGAGCAAGTTTCCCGAAGCGGTCCCCGATAAATATATTATTATAAGCGTATCCGATACCGGAGCGGGTATAAATGAATCAATACGCGACAGGATTTTTGACCCGTTCTATACAACCAAAAGTCCCGATAAAGGAACCGGACTCGGGCTTTCGCTCGTCTACGGTATTGTAAAGACTTACAAGGGATTTATCGATATGGAGAGCGAAGCGGGGAAAGGAACTACATTTACATTGTACTTACCGGTCTATCAGGAGATTGAAGAAAAGAAACCGGACGACAAGAAATTAGACGAGGTGATAGCAGGGGGAAACGAAACATTGCTGATCGTTGAAGATGAAGAAATGCTGCGAAATGTACTTATTCAGCTTCTTGAAAACAAGGGGTATCACGTCATTACCGCACGGGACGGTGAAGAAGGCATCGAGAAATATAAAGAACACAATGAAGAGATTGCTCTGGTAGTTACCGATATGGGACTCCCCAAAATGAGCGGCACCGATCTCTATGCTGCTCTCCGGGAAATTAATCCGGATATTAAAACCATTTTAGCAAGCGGTTTTGTCGAGCCGGGCGTCAGTTCGGAGTTATATAAAAAAGGGATAAAGGAGATTATCCGGAAGCCGTACGACGCTGTGGAGATTTTACAAAAAGTACGGAATATTATCGATATGTAATGTTTGTACGATAAAACAACTGGATGTGCTTCAGCTCACATTGCAAGAACGAGGTTACCGGATACTCATTGCAACCGGGTTATATTACTATGTCGCGGCGGCTATTATGCGTAAACCGTATCAACTTAAGAAGGTAGTTCAGGTGGTTCGAACTGCGCTTGACAGAGATGCTTGACCAGGAGCACAGTATCTAAGTGAAGAATTTCTTACTATTTAGTGGAAAAAGTGAACCCCCGATTTTCTCAAAATACTGAAAATGTTCTATCCATTATGAACGATGACACCGGTCGGCGAACCGAGTTGTTGGAAAAAATACAGGTGTTTCGGAAACAACTTGAACAGCTAAATGAACGTGCACAATCTCCGGGTGTTCAACGGAAGGATGATATATTCCTCGACTCGCTCCTCGAGAACATTTCCGATTCTATCTTTTTTAAAGATACACTGTCCCGGTTTTTGTTGATCAATAATGCACATGCGCGCCTGCTCGGTCTCAAAAAACCCCAGGATGCCCACGGAAAAACGGATTTCGATTTTTTCAATTCGACTTTTGCAGGGGATACCCTTGCCGATGAGCAATATATTATTAAAACCGGTAAGCCGATCATTAATAAACGTGAAAAGATGATATTGCCGGATAATACCTACCGGTGGGTATCTGTAACGAAAGTTCCTCTGCGGGATAATAGTGGAAAGATTTTCGGTATCGTCGGCATCTCACGCGATATTACCGATGTAAAGCATGATGAAGATGAACGTGACGAAAGCGAACGGCGAATACGCCGTATTCTCACTGATTTATCCGACGTTGTCAGCATTCTGGATCGTAAGGGAACCGTGCTGTACGAATCTCCCTCCGCCAGCAGAACGTTTGGAGTAGACGAGCGTAAGCCGCGCATCGGTACAAACATCTTCGGCTTTTGTCATCCCGAGGATCTCAAACAGGTTATCTATGCATTTTCTGAGCTTGTCCAACATCCCCGGGAATCGAGAAAAATCGTTTTCCGTTTTCGTCATGCTGATGGCTCATGGATTTTAATTGAATCAATCTGCAGAAACCTCCTCGATGATCCGGCCATTAACGGAGTTATCGTCAGCTCGCGTGATATAACCGACCGGAAACGCGCTGAAGACAGAGTTAAGATATTCGAGCACGTTGTGAAGAGCGCGAACGATGCAATTGTAATTACCGATCTGCAAAATCATATAATATTTGTGAATCAATCGTTTTGCGACACGTATGGATACGAATCCGAGGAAGTGATCGGAGAGCATGTAAGTATTATCTGGTCTGCGAAAAACCCTCGAGAAATAATAGACGATGTTTTTACGGGTTCATCGGATGACGGATGGGAGGGGGAGTTGTACAATCGCAAGAAGGATGATGCTGATTTCCCGGTATATATCTCGACCTCGATTATAAAAGATGAATCGGGAAATCCGATTGCCGTGGCGGGAATCATTCG
>PWJF01000439.1 GCA_003560935.1 Ignavibacteriales bacterium | reverse complement strand
ATATAACGGGTTTTGTACGATTGGCTAAATCAACCGGCTGGAAGCTTTTATCTTTTGAAACAGCGACATAAATTAAGTCCCTTCCCTGCGGCGATACACCGAACGAAAACATGGTTGCATAGTCCGATTCATCACTCAGCTTTCGGAAATAGTCCATAGATTCATTGTAACGAGGTGTTTCAAGATAATCTGATTTTTCGAAATGGGTGAGCCGGTGTGCTGGAATGTCTGACTGTGAATATACTGCAGTCATTGCTGTTATCATAACGATCGATAGTAATAAAAAACGAGTCATATATTTCCTCTTAGCAGGTTTTGATTCATAGTAAAATGGAAAATCGTTCAATTCGCTATTTCTTTACAAAACATTCGCTTTAGTGAAATTATATTAATAAATTAAGCGATTACTTTCCACCTTACGAAAATAATATTTTTAACTCTGGAGACATATTATGCAAAAAGTATTATCCACAGTGATCTTAAGCATTTTTATTATTCTGCCGTTACATTTATCTTTGTTAGCCGAAGAAGGAGAGACTCCGGAATACGGTTGGAAAAATCAAGTTGTAGGAAACCTCAACCTGACACAGGCGCAATTCGACAACTGGGCACAAGGAGGTGAGAACACACTTGCATGGCAATTGAACCTCAATTCGGCGTTTGTTCTCGATCAACAGAGATTTAACTGGGCTACCACCGGAAAATTATCACACGGTCAGGCGAAGATCGGGGATATCGAAGCACGTAAGTCGGCGGATGAATTTCGAGTTGAATCGGTATATCTATATAAACTTGGCGATTACATTAATCCGTATGTTTCCGGACTTCTCCAAACACAGATCACGAAGGGATATCAGTATGTCGAAGATGAACGCTTTCCGGTCTCGAACTTTTTCGATCCCGGTTACATCACCCTCAGTGCCGGTGTGGGGTATGAACCGGTACCGTATCTTAAAACACGACTTGGTGCCGCAACGAAAACAACCATTACGCGTGAATATGCCGTCGGGTTAACGGACGATCCGGAAACCGACAGGATTGAAAAAACCGACACGGAATTCGGCGCCTTGTCCGTTACCGAGCTCCGTAAACCGCTTGCGGAGAATATATTGCTTACATCGAAACTTGATCTGTTTTCGAATTTGGAAAGTCTAAAACAGGTCGATGTACGGTGGGATACAATCCTGTCCGCAAAGGTTTCGCAATATATCGACGTCAGTTTGAACGTTGAACTGTTATACGACAACAACATCTCACCAAAGCGGCAGTTAAAGCAGTTGCTTGCGCTGGGATTGAGTTATACGTTCTTATAACAGATAATTGCATCTACTCTTTTTTTGTTGCACTTCCGTAGGAACTGCATACCGATACGTCAGTACTGGAAGTGACCGGCTCATGTCGTTCCCTTATCGTATCCCTCCCCGCGTTTCGGGTTCTTCTCCGTACCAGTATGGAGGTTCAAGCGATCGTTCGCGAGGCCAGACTTCGTCAAGGGAATCACCGTCGTATAAACGACCGTTCTTCATCACGTAGCGAATGTTGTTTGTGTTCCGGAGATCCTCAAGAGGATTATCGTCCAGTATAACAAGATCAGCAAGTTTTCTCTCCTCGATCGAACCAAGATCACCGGCGAGGCCGAGGGCTTCGGCGCCGAGTATAGTCGCCGTGCTAAGAGCATCGTGGTTTGAGAGTCCGCCGGCTGCCATTGCCCACAACTCCCAATGATATCCCAGTCCCTGAAGCTGACCGTGGCTTCCGACTCCCGCTCTCCCTCCGGCTTCAACGATATCCCTGAGAACTTTAGCATGACGCGGAAATACATGTTCATCGTCTCTGAACCAACCCGGCCGCCTCCTGCTTTTCGAAGCAAGTTCTTCATATGGAGTGAATCGTTTTAACTTTGGATCGTCGAATGGATTCTCACGACTGTAAAACCAGTTCTCCGCCCACGGCCCGCCATATGAAACGAGCAGCGTCGGTGTATATGCGGTTCGCGAATCCGCTACAAGCCGTATAACATCATTATATAACGGTGCGATGGGAAAGGAATGCTCGTTCCCTGGATAACCGTCGATTATCTGTGTAAGATTCAGCTTGAGATCGAGTGCACCTTCGGTTGTTGGCATAAGCTTTAACTCGCGTGCTGCTTTGATGCTACATTGTCGCTGTTGACGGTTACCGCTAACATACATCTTAATTGTCTTTGTATCGAAGTAATCGCTGTATCTTTTAAGAATATTGCGTGCATGTTCGAGATCCTGAATCTGTTCTCCCCAAAAAACACCGGGACCTGTGGAATAGACCCTCGGTCCGATCATATAACCGGCTTCGACGCGATCCTTGTACGCAAGTATATCGGTTGTGGAGGTTTGCGGATCGCGCGTGGTGGTGACGCCGTATGCAAGGTTCGCGAGATACATCCATACCTGTGTTTTATGGATTCCCCATGCAGGCCACATATGGGCGTGTGTATCGACGAAACCGGGAACAATGGTTTTCCCCGATACATCTATGACCCGTGCATTCCCGGGTACTTCAACTTCACCGCGCCGACCGACGGATCGTATACGGTTATCGGTTATCACCAGATCCGCATCTTCAATAACCTCGTCACCGTTCATAGTAATAACCAGTGCGCCGCGTAATACGACAGTTCCTCCGGGTATATCCCGGGAAGCGGTCACCTCAACGCGGTGTTCGGCGGGTTTGTAGACTGGTTTATCGTTCTCATCTTCGTGTTCTTCTCTGTTCTCCAATTCTTTAGCGCGTTCAAGATCGTATGTGAAATGAGCGTTACCGAGCGACCAGTGAACGGTTTTACCGTCAGCTCCCCAGACAGGGAATTCACCGCCAATGTCGGTCAGCTTGCGAACCGGTACCGCTGCTTTCTCGGGATTTGCCACCGACACATCGGGCGGCTCTCCACCAACATAAGGAACAGGCAATACAAATATATCCCTGAGCACCTGGGCAAGCGCATGTTCGCCATCTGGTGCTATTTGTATT
>PWJF01000106.1 GCA_003560935.1 Ignavibacteriales bacterium | reverse complement strand
TGCCTCCGATAATGACTTCCCGACCAGTTCGGGTACCATTACCTTATCGGCTTCACTTCCCCGGGAGACGATAACATTAATTGCCGTACCGCGCGGGACTTCATTACCGGGGGGTACACCTTGTTCTATAATCGTGTTCTCCGGATATAATGAAGACAATTCGTATGCGATACTCCCCATGCTCAAACCTTGCCGTTCAAGTGTGAAACGGGCATCCCGTACAGGACGCGACCGGATTGACGGAACTTCAACGAGCTGCTCGCCGCTGCTTATAGTAAGATATACTCGACGTCCGGGTTTAACAACCGCTTCCGGCGGGGGATTTTGCAACACTACCGTCCCCTTTGGATATCGCTGGTCGAAGCGCTCATCTGCTTTATGCGGGGTAAACCCCAATTGTTCCAAATGTTTCTCTGCGTCTTCTAATTTCATTCCGGCAACATTCGGTACCGTTTCCGTGGCACCGCTCCTGACATACCACGGCATTATTGCCTTATCAAACAATAATACTATTAGTGACAGACTTAAAAGGCATATAATACCCCAGAGAATGATATTCTTCACGTCCATTGTTTTTATGTAATCTATGTACTTTTTCATTTTTTCTCAGATATAATGTAAGAAATACCATTATAATTGACAACCCTCTTCCAATAATTAATGTGCATCGAGCCCTCTCGCAATGGAAACCCTTTAAACCAAATGCTTGTTAGATAAACAAGACGTTTGTACATTATAAATGTTCCAAACACATAACGGTGACGATGTGAAAACTGGAAAAAATTTCAACAACATTGATGAGTCTATTTTATCCTGTCTCTGTTACTTTGATGTGTTTGACTATCCGTTAAAAATCCATGAGCTACATTCGTTTCTACCGGAAATTTCAATACCACTCGAAACTCTCGAACAAAAGGTCCAATCATATCCGCTCAACAAATTAATTATTTATGCCGGCGGATACTACTTCCTTTTCGACCGGGATCCTGAAATAATTTCAATCAGAAGACAAGCCGAGCAATTTGCCTCACACCGCTGGATTCCGGCAAAACGGATGACCAAAATTATTAAAATGTTTCCCTATGTTCGGGCTGTCTTTATTTCGGGAGATCTATCGAAAAACGTTTCGAGTAAAGAGAGCGATATCGATTATTTTATTCTTACGGAACCGGGCTGTCTCTGGATTACACGTTCACTATTGATTTTATTTAAGAAAACCGTATTACTGAACGACAAAAAATACTATTGCCTGAATTTTTTCAGGTCAACGGACTATCTTAATTTTGATTGCTCGCAGGATTATTTCACCGCCACGGAATTGGTTACCCTCAAATCGTTATATAATACTCCAATGTTCGGAAAATTACTTGATAAAAATAAATGGGTATATTCATACTTCCCGAATTATAAACGGAACGGGCTGGAGAATAAATATTCATCGGATACATCCAGCATTGTTCAAGCTATTTTTGAAAAAATATTGGATATATTTCCCCTCGATCGGGTAGATACACGGATAATGAAGTATATGCAACAAACGTGGCACAAGCGATATAATCACTTATCCGATGAAGAAATTGCATATCGCTTTCGCTGTACGAAGGATGAATCCACCGCGTTTGTTGAGGAATCAAGACGGAATATTATGACACGATATACTGCAAGGGTCAAGCATGTTCGCCAACTGTTAAAAAACGAAAGTGAATTCGTAAAAATATAATTATCAAACGTCATGATTAAAAACATGTTATTTGCTGCATTGCTTGTGGGAATGTTCATGATGGGACCGATGTACATCCCCGTACCGGTTTCACCCAGAGAACGAATTGTATATTTTCAGGATGTATCAATGAATAGACGATTTCGAGATGAAAAAAGACTGCGGAATCATTATCGCCGGGGGTAAAGAAACTGAATTGTAAATTTCTTCATTCATCACATACAGCGGGTGTAGTTTATGAAACCGGATATCGTGCTCGTTCATCCTCTTTTTATTTCGAAGGATCCCGTCGAAGAAAAGATCATGACTCCGTACTTTCCGTTGGGGTTGATGTATCTTGCATCAGTGCTTCGCAACAACGGATATACGGTAGATTTTTTTGATTGTACCTTCAAAAATGATTATGACGAATTTAAAGAGTACATGAAAATCAATCGCCCGCCGGTTGTAGGCATCTCATCACTGATTACTATCAGAAGGAATGCACTTATACTTGCCGATATTGCACATCAAAATGGTGCAAAGGTAATGCTCGGGGGACCCGACCCGACAGCCATCCCTGAACGATATTTACACTATAAAGGAACCGACGGCGACTATCCGGTCGACTATGTGGTGTTCGATGAAGGAGAACTCATTACGGCAGATCTTGTCGACCATATCTTTCAGAATGGAAATTTCATTTCCAATCGCCGTGATATTACGGGTCTGCGGTATCGTGGAAACGATGCTTCAATCGTCTCGACGGGAAATCGTGAATTGATACAGGACCTGGACGGTCTCCCGTTTCCCGCGAGAGACCTTGTTGATATTGATGCATATCGGGATGCCTGGATGAAAAAGCATGGCTACTGGTCATTAAGTATCATCAATACCCGCGGATGTCCGTATGGATGCTCATGGTGTCAGAAAGCTGTTTTTGGTAAAAAATACCGCAGCCGTTCGCCGGAAAACTCTGCCCGCGAAATGAAACTCATAAAAGATACGTATGCACCGGATCAGATTCGTGTTGTCGATGATATCACCGGCGTACGACGGAATTGGGTGCTTGACTGGCGGGATGCGATACTTCAAAACGATGCAGTTATTCCATTTGAATGTCTCACGCGTGTTAATCTGGTGGATAAGGAAGTAATTCAAGCGCTCAAACAGGCCGGCTGCAGGATGATCTATTTCGGTGCGGAATCGGGTTCACAAAAGGTGCTCGATGCAATG
Organism: Ignavibacteriales bacterium; assembly: GCA_003560935.1. GTDB lineage: Bacteria > Bacteroidota > Ignavibacteria > T3Sed10-11 > T3Sed10-11 > T3Sed10-11. The sequence continues at coordinate 77 of PWJF01000106.1, read as the reverse complement.
GACAAGGGTATTAAGGTGGAACAGATTTACTCAGCTTCTCAATTATGTAAAGACGCCGGGATCGAGACATATTTCTT
>PWJF01000389.1 GCA_003560935.1 Ignavibacteriales bacterium | reverse complement strand
GAACGGAACTAAAAAAGTTGAATCTCTCCGGGTATGAGCTGGAGGTTAAACATGTTCAGCACAGCGGCATTACAGCTGTTAAACTGGAGGTTATCGTTTCTAAGAAGGAGACACATCACCGGCATTACCCCCATATTAAAGAGCTTATCGAATCGAGTGCGCTCTCAACAGCAATTAAAAAAAATACGGTTTCAATTTTTTACACGCTGGCACAAGCGGAGGCAAAGATACACAATATACCGGTCGAAAAAATTCATTTTCATGAAGTCGGCGCGATCGATTCAATTGTCGATATTGTCGGCACGGCTATCGGTCTCGATTATCTCGGCGTCGAGACGGTATATTCCTCGCCGGTAAAGACCGGAGCACCCTCAACCATAAAAAGCGCACACGGTGTCATACCGACACCCGCTCCGGCAACACTTGAGATACTCCGCGGTTATCCGGTTGTGTTTACCGATGTACCGGGTGAGCTCACAACTCCCACAGGCGCGGCGATCATTAAAACATTATCACGCGGTATGCTTTCATCAGAGTCGATAACATTCGAAAAGATAGGATACGGATCGGGCGCCAAACAATTCGAGAGACTTCCCAATCTTCTTCGCATCGGGATCGGCACTATGAAATCGCCTGAGACGGAAGAGGATATAATGGTGGTCGAGGCAAATATAGACGACATGAGTCCCGAGTTCTATCCGTATACCATAGACAAATTGCTCGCAGCGGGAGCTCGGGATGCATTTCTAACCCCTGTGATAATGAAAAAAGGCAGACCGGGTACTATGATCACGTCGTTATGTACACCGGCAACACAGGATACCGTTATAAAAACCTTACTTGCGGAGACAACAACCATCGGTGTCCGGTACCGCCGGATGAACCGCAAAATCCTCAAGCGCGATGAGAAAACCGTCGAGACGGATTTCGGACCTGTCAGGATGAAAACCGTCGAAATAGACGGACATGAATACAGCAAACCGGAATTTGAAGATTGTAAACGTATCGCGGAGGAGTTTGATATTCCGTTGATTGAAGTGTACCGGAGGTTGGGGAAGCTTTGATTTTCCCCTCTTTCGCTGTACATTATATACATGGAACCGACACTCGCAAATGTATCGTTGCCCCTGCCGTTCGACCGTCTGTTCACGTACAGTATTCCGCAGGAGCTGTCCGGCGCCGCCGTTCCGGGAGCTCGTGTCATGGTACCGTTCGGGAAAAAGTATAAGATCGGCTACATAGTAGAATGCCCCGAATCGACAACACTTCCGGCGTTAAAACCGGTCAAAGACGTACTCGATCCCGAACCGATCTTTACCGAAGATATGCTCAAGCTTTGCCGGTGGATTGCCGAATATTACATGGCGCCGCTCGGCGAAGTGCTGCGGAGTGCGACCCCCGCAGGTTTGATAGGTGAGAGCAAACGAACCGTCCGGCTGGAAAAAGAACCTTCTCATAACCTTATAGAAGAATGGCGAAAACGCTCGCCGAGAAAAGCCGCCATCATCCACAATCTGCAGGAACGTACAGAGCTAACCATAGCGCAGTTACAAAAGTTGACGAGATTTGAAAATATCTATGCCTCCATTAACGAACTTGCAGAGGAAAAATACATATCTCTCATCGATACTCTGCCGCGAACGCAGATAAAACCGAAAACCGAAACGTATGTACGGTTAAACACACGCAAGCGGAGTGCGGACGATATCAGGGCAGAACTTGATCAACTCGACGGACGTGCCAAAAAACAGGCAGCAGTAATTGAAACTCTCCTGGAATTGCCCGACGAGACCGCTATACATGAAAAAGAATTATTGCGTAAAGCCGGAGCATCCAAGAGTGTATTAAAAACACTTTCCCAACGCGACTTCGTCATTATCGAAAAGCATACGGTATCCCGGGAGGAATTCGAAGAAGCCGAACCGCCCGAAGACATCGATCTGACTTTTCATCAAATGGCGGCATTGAAAATGATGCATGATGCGCTCGACTCCGGCACGCATCAAACACTCCTGCTGCACGGCATCACCGGCAGCGGCAAAACTCAGGTCTATATCGAAGCGATTCATAACGTACGTGCTGCGGGGAAAACCGCGATCGTGCTGGTACCGGAGATATCCCTGACGCCGCAAATCGTTCGACGCTTTCGCGGACATTTCAAAGACGATGTTGTGGTATTTCACAGCCGTCTCTCGGAAGGCGAACGGTATGACGGATGGAAACGCGCGCGTGCCGGGAAGGCGTCGATAGCGATCGGGCCGCGGTCGGCAATATTTGCGCCGTTAAAAAATGTCGGATTGATTATCGTCGATGAAGAGCATGAATCATCGTACAAGCAATTCGACAGCACACCTCGATACAACGCACGCGACGTGGCAATCATGCGGGCGCATTTCAACAACGCAGTCGTACTGCTCGGATCCGCAACCCCCTCGCTCGAATCATACAACAATGCGCTGGTAAATAAATACCGGCTCATCGAATTACCCGAACGCATCAATACATTCCCGCTGCCGAAAGTACATATCGTGGACATGCGCGAAGAGCGGAAAGCTATACGAACCGAAAACCCCGGCACTACGACTTCCGTATCGCGTCTTCTGCGCGATCATATCCGTCAACGTATCGAACGGAAAGAAGGAGCGATCCTTCTACAAAACCGCCGGGGATTTTCACCGTATCTCGAATGTCTCGACTGCGCACACATCGAGGAATGTTCGGAATGCAGCGTCACGATGACGTATCATAAGATCAAGAAACATCTTCGCTGTCATTACTGCGGACGCATACGCAAACCGCCGGATATGTGTCCGAAGTGCAGAGGCATACGTCTCGTGTATCAGGGTTACGGCACACAGCGCGTTGAAGAGGAGTTGCGGGCGCTGATTCCCGACGCCCGCATCGCGCGAATGGATCTCGATTCGACCACGCGGAAAGGATCGCATAATAAAATTCTTACGAAGTTCGAAAGCGGCGGGTATGATATTCTTCTCGGCACACAGATGGTTGCAAAGGG
>PWJF01000045.1 GCA_003560935.1 Ignavibacteriales bacterium | reverse complement strand
CGCGAGCTTGACGATTTTACCTATGTCGTATCGCACGATCTTAAAGAGCCGCTTATCAGCATTGAAGGGTACAGTAAAATATTACTCGCCGACTATCGGGAGGTGTTGCATGAAGACGGGCACGAGTTGCTGACGTCTATCACCCATTCCTGCACCAGAATGAAAAACCTGATCAACGAGTTGTTGGCCCTATCGCGGGTGGGACGTCTAAGGGAGAGTATGACCCCCGTTTCCACAAATGGGGTGATAAAGGAGATATTGGATGACCTTGAGTACACGATAAAACAGCGGAATGTTTGCGTCGAGCGTGCGGATAATTTACCCACAGTTCTCGGAAATAGAGTGCATCTTGTTGTTCTTTTCCGTAACTTGATAGTTAACGGTATAAAATTCAACAAATCGGATCGCCCCGTAATTAAAATCGACTGGCGGGAGGCTGATTCGATGTACCGCTTCAGCATCTCGGATAACGGGATCGGCATCGAACCTGGTTATTTCGATAAAATATTTGTTATATTTCATAGATTACGTTCTGATCTACGATATGACGGCACCGGGGCAGGGCTGACCATCGTGAAAAAGATCGTGGAAACTCACGGCGGAAAGATATGGCTTGACTCAACGATCGGAAAAGGAACGACATTTTATTTTACGCTGCCAAAATCCTAAACAGTTTGTAAACATTGAAAAAAGATCTTAATATCCTGCTCATCGACGATAATCACGACCATGTCAAGATTATTGTCTGGGCGCTGGAACAATCGGAAATTAAAAATAAAGTGACCGTCATAGAAGACGGAAAGAAAGCTCTTGAAATACTGGAATCGCTTAATGAGCCGCATAGCGTGCTGTCCAGAAAACCGGATATAGTTTTTCTGGATATCAATTTACCGAAAGTAAACGGCATAGACTTATTGCACCGGTTTAAAGATGATCCGGAGCTGAGTTCTATTCCGGTCATTATGCTCAGCAGCTCCGATAGAATTGAGGATGTGAAAGCGGCATATTCTAGCGGAGCAAATACTTATATCAGCAAATCACACATTTTCAACGAAGTTGCCCAGGCGGTGAACACCGTGTGTGTCTACTGGGCAAACATAGCACAGTTATCAACCCGGAGTTAAGAGCGTACGATGGAAAAACGTGAAGTAAATGTTCTTATAATCGAGGACAACGAGAATTTCGCACGGTTAGTACAAATATACTTACGAAGATATCAGGATGTGAAATTCAATATCATCTGGAAAGAGAACGGCGAGCAGGGTTTATACGAGCTCAAGGAAAATTCCGATATCGATATCATCCTTATGGATTATTTTTTGCCCGGACAGAATGGGCTTGATACGACACTACAGCTCAGGAAGTTGGGAATAACACTGCCCGTAATATTCCTCACGGTGAATAAAGATTTCAATCTTGCTCTGGAAGTTATGAAAGCGGGAGCATCGGATTACATTGTGAAAGATGAAATTTCAACTCCGGTCTTTCCGAAAATATTACTCGGCGTGCTTGAGAGAAATGAACTCAAGGAGAAATTCGAAGAACTTGAAATAAGCCGGAACCGTCTTGAAGCATTGCAATCGCTTGCAACAAACGTGACATCCGACCTCGAGCCGTTGTTGAAGGAGATGTACCAGCTCTCATCCGAACTCCTGGATAAACATCAAAAAGAGAAGACGATCAATTACCTGAACATTATTAACGACAGCGTACAGCGAATACAATCGAAAATAATAAAACTGAAAGAGATAAAAGAAGACAAGACCGTGACGTACGTGAAGGATTTGCAGATGATTGACCTCTCGTAATGCATCATTTAATTATACAGCTAATTTCTCAGTCCCGTCAAACCACATGAACACTCGTATTGCAGTGGCACAGATTGATGTGCGCGTCGGTGATATCGATCATAACCTGATGCAGCATATCGAATATGCAGAAGAAGCACGTTCTAAAAAAGCCCGGGTCGTTATTTTCCCGGAGTTGAGTCTTACCGGTTATTCTATCCGCGATCTGGTACACGATGTTGCACATTCATCATACCGTAATCACCCGAAACTCGCAGCGCTGCTGAAACTCAGCAAAGATATCCATATTATTGCCGGCGGCGTTGAGGAAACACGACAGTACAAACTGCATAATGCGGCGTTTCTGTTTGCCGATGGAAAGATGCAGGTTGTACACCGCAAGATTTACCTTCCGACATACGGCATGTTCGAGGAAAACAGATATTTTTTGCCCGGTTCCTCAATCAATGCGTTTGATACACCCGTCGGACGATGGGGAACATTGGTGTGTGAGGACTTCTGGCATATGTCACTCCCGTACTTGCTCGCACAGGATGGCGCAGAGGTTATCGCGGGAATTGCGGCAAGTCCGACACGTCTCGGCGGCGACAGTAACGGCGAACCGGCGGTCGCGGAAATCAATATGGAACATCATAAAACATTCGCCCGTTTATTATCCTGCTATATTGTTTTTTGCAATCGTGTTGGGTTCGAGGACGGCGTCAGTTTCTGGGGTGGATCGACGGTGATCGCTCCCGACGGAACCGTCATCGAGCAGGCGCCGTTCTTTGATGATGGGGTGATTTATGCAGATATATCGCGTGAAGAAATCAAACGTGCCCGACGGGCTTCCCGCCATGCGCTCGATGAGCAACCCGAATTTGTGCTGAAGGAGTTGGAGCGTATTTGCCGCGAACATAAATAATCTTGATAAAATAGCTAAAATTTAATATTTTACATAGTTTATAGATATTTATACACATTTGTAACTGTTTATTTTGCAGGAGGATTATAGAGAAGCATGAATAGTGTAAAAACAGCGTTCTTTTTGACTTTAATAATGGTGCTTTTCCTGCTTGTGGGACAAGCTATCGGGGGCCAGGATGGCCTGATTATTGCATTTGTACTTGCTCTGGGATTTAATTTTTTCAGTTATTGGTACTCTGACAAGATCATACTAAAAATGTACAAAGCGAAGGAGATTACGCGGGAACAAGCCCCGAAACTCCTTGGAAT
>PWJF01000262.1 GCA_003560935.1 Ignavibacteriales bacterium | reverse complement strand
CTCCGAATCCTCTTTGCGCGATTCCGAGCGCCGTACAACCTCCCGGTCATCTACGTTATGTTTTGGTGATGGTGATAAAGTCATTAGAAAAAGATTATACCGTTTTTGAAAAGTACGCAAATTTGTGTAAATCTTCAACATGACGAATTGATTTATTAGGTCAAAATACGTAATTTAACTTACTATGTTAATCACGTTTGAAGGACTTGACGCATCGGGAAAATCAACCCAGGCGGAACTCACGGCGAGCCGGTTCAGAGATTCCGGTGAAAAAGTCGTTTTTATCCGAGAACCCGGGGGAACGGAGCTCGGCGAGCGAATCAGATCTATATTGCTTGACGTACATAATAACATCGAGCCGATTGCGGAAGTGTTTCTCTTTTCTGCTGCCCGCTCGCAACTGGTGCGTGAAGTAATACGGCCTGCTCTCGCACAGGGTAAGGTAGTAATATGCGACCGGTACGTAGATTCCACAACAACATATCAGGGCTACGGACGGGGCATCCCTCCGGAATCTATTAATGCAATAAATCGGATTGCAATAGAGGATATTATTCCGGATCTGACGTTTTTTATCGATATTTCACTTGACGAGATTGAACGGCGTCAGCGAACGGCGGGAAAAATGACCGACAGAATGGAGCGTGCAGGCAGGGATTTTTTTGAACGGGCACGGAACGGATATATTGAACTTTCACGAACCGAAAAACGGTTAAAAGTCATACGGGGGGAACGTTCCCCGGATCATATCTTTGCTGAGATATGGTCTATAATTCAAAAAGAATTACACCGGTCGTCGGTCGGGTGAACGGATTGACGGCATCTACTCACAGAGGAGGGAGATAATGAACCATCTGTTTTCTTTCAGATACCTGCGGCGCAGCGCTTTGAATGCTTCACTGCTTGTATTGTTGGTGCTCGTTTCGACGCAAAGTTTTGCCGATGATGAGCGTTATATCAAGATCAACAGGTCAATCGAGCTTTTCGGACGGGTATACCAGGAAATAATCAACAATTATGTCGATGAGATTGACCCTGAAAAATTTATGCGCGCCGGTGTTGACGGGATGTTGAATGCACTCGATCCGTACACGGTGTATATCGATGAACGGGGAAGAGATGAAGTCGACCTTTTGACTACAGGCAGGTATGGCGGTGTCGGTATAACAATAGATATACGTAACGGCGCTGTTACTATCAGCTCGATAACCGAAGGATATGCCGCAGAAAAACAGGGGATGATGATCGGCGACCGTATCGTTACGGTCGATGATATTGATCTCAAAGATTTACCTCTCAGCGATATCCGGGCTATGGTTCGCGGTGAACCCGGTTCAAAAATCGATTTTACAATAGAACGGGAAACCCGCGATGAATTGTTGACGTTTACACTCGTTCGTGAATCGATACGCGTCCGTAATGTGGCGTATGCCGATTTTATTGATGACGGAATCGTCTATATCAAACTCGAACGGTTCTCGCGCGGGAGCGGAGGGGAGACCCGTCAGACACTTCGCGATCTGCAGCGTGAAAGTCTGATCGACGGCGTCATTCTCGATTTGCGGAATAACTCGGGGGGACTTCTCGATGCTGCGGTTGAGGTTACAAATATTTTCGTCCCTCGCGGTTCGCTTATCGTTTCAACGCGCGGTCGTTCTTCCGATTCAATGAGGCGCTATGTTGCATCGCAGGAACCGCTGCTTCCCGAGGTACCGCTTATTGTACTTATCAATGAAAACAGCGCCAGCGCTAGTGAGATACTTGCCGGAGCCGTTCAGGATCTCGATCGCGGCGTATTGGTCGGAAACAGGTCGTTCGGCAAGGGATTGGTTCAGACCGTGGCTAACCTCAGATCAAATTCACAGTTAAAGATAACAACGTCGCGCTACTACACGCCGAGCGGACGAAGTATTCAAACGGCGGATTACCTGGGTAATGCGCCGAAGGGATTATTCGCTATCGATACCGATAGTCTGCATACCGAGTTTAAAACGGTTGCGGGCAGGTTGGTTTATGAGGGGAAAGGAATTGATCCGGATACAACGGTCACCAAACCGGAGCAGAGCCGGTATGTAGGGCAGCTCAACAGACGGGGCATGATATTCCGGTTCGCAACTCATGTAGTGCATTCAAAAGAATATGCCGGAACAAAACCCGCTGTCGACGATGACTTGCTTGACCGGTTCTACCGGTTTTTAGTTGAAAAGGATTTTGAGTATAACGGGGTCGGGGAAGACATGATCCGGGACCTCCGCGAGATTGCAGAAAAAGAACATTACTCTTCAGAATTCTTGAAAGACCTGTCTGTCCTTGAGGCATATATAAGAGAGGACAAAGAACACGCTTTTGAGCGCCATCGTGATGAAATAAAACGCGAATTGGCAATTGAGCTGGCTTCACGATATAACGGTGACCGGGGGAAGATTGAAATCGAGCTGCAAAGCGACGTTCAATTTTCCGCTGCGATTGATTTAATCAAAAATGAACCGCTGTATCGGCATCAACTAACGACAGTCGATTAGCATATCGATTAATGGATATATCGATTCTACTTATTCTGATTGCTGTCGGCTGTCTTATGGGATTTGCCGCCGGCTTCTTCGGTGTCGGCGGCGGCATTGTTCTCGTCCCGTTGTTGTTGCTTGTGTATACGCACATCGGTGTTGAAGCATCCATTACCTCACATGTCGCATTCGGCACAAGTCTTTTCGTCTCAACGTTTACATCTCTCTCCAGTTCGTACCGGCATTTTAAAAATCAGAATATTATTTTTCAGGCGGTTTTCATTCTTGCCGTAACGAGTGTCGTAACCGCGTTGATCGGATCATGGATTGCCGACCAATTGAGCAGCGTATCGCTCCGGCGTATTTTCTCGCTGGTAATATTTTTTGCCGGACTGCGGCTTGCGTTTCAGAAAAATGAAAAAGGAAATGAACGGGTCGCGAAACTATCGAAACCGGGGTTGGCCGGTATCGGTACATTTACCGGATTTGTCTCGTCTCTTGCGGGAGTGGGGGGCGGCGTGTTCT
>PWJF01000072.1 GCA_003560935.1 Ignavibacteriales bacterium | reverse complement strand
TTCAGATAATCGTTGAATGCTTCGGTATCACGGTCGATGCCTTTCAATAATTCTCCCTGTATTTCAACGAGCGGGGGGATTACTTCGCGCATGCTTTTGTCGAGATGCTCGTATTTCCGTTTGCCGTACGTCAGCAAGCCGACCATCGCGCCGAGGGCCGCGCCGAGCGATCCCATCAGAGCGGAAACGGATCCTCCCCCCGGAGTAGATGTCCGCGCGCCGACCTCTTCAACGAAATCGCGCACCGTCATTTTAATAAGAGGTCCGTCGGTATCCTGATCGACCATGTATTCGATGATTTTTTCCTCGGGTTTGAACGGATGAATCGACGAGAGTCCGAGACGATCGATTGCCAGACGCACCTTTGCTTTCTCATCGATCACAAAAAGATTTTCTTTTTCGATGTAGTAATCCGCCGCCATCAGAATCGCTTCGAGCGGCACCAAACCGACGATCTCGCTTCCGGCAATACCGACATTAAGCGCGGTGGCATCCTTTTTGATCTCTTCGAATACCATATGTAACGGGGTTATCTTGTAGTTGTCAAGATTCATCGAGACCTGCGCGATGTTGAACTCATCGAGATACCAGCCGATGCCTTTCAGCGCTTTGAGCCGTCCGGGTTCCGGTACTTTCGTCCCGTCGGGTTTGGTTACGGTACGTCCTTGCTCGCGGACGTTCAACGCGAGCCGGTGTGCCTGATTCTTTGTGCCGAGGACGTTCACATTATATGCGATCAGAAAGAAGCGAGCACCGGTTACGGTTGCACCGGATTTCGGGACAAATTTTTGCGGACCGAAATCGGGTTTCCATTCGGGTTTTACGATTTTATCTTTCAAACCCTCGTATTCTCCCGATCGGATTTGCCGCATCGCTTTACGGTCGGGATTGGTTGATGCTTCTTCGTATAGATAGACCGGTACACCGAGCTCATTGCCGACACGTTTACCGAACTGCTTTGATAATTCGACGCATTCTTCCATCGTGACACCGGCAACCGGCACGAACGGTACCACATCCACCGCACCGATCCGGGGATGTTCTCCGTAGTGCTTTGTCATGTCGATAAGCTCGTAAGCGGTTTTCGCCGCCTGAAATGCCGCTTCGACAACACCTTCGGGTGAACCGACGAATGTGACCACCGTTCGGTTCGTCGATTCTCCGGGATCGACATTCAGCAAGGTTACATCCGACACCGCTTTTATACTATCGGTAATTTTATTAACGATCGTTTTGTCCCTGCCTTCCGAAAAATTCGGTACGCATTCTACGAGTTTCTGCATGGTGACTAACCCCACATATTTTAGATAACATATAAGATAAATTAAGACAGAACAATTAAGGACAAAACGATTTTAAATTCAAAAAAATAATTGTTCTGTCCTAAATAGTTTTGTCAAACAAATTTACAAATATCACCGGTACTCAAGCCACGTGCCGCTCTTCATGACCGCGGCGACATGATTTTCCCCGTAGTGATAGGGGAGATACATATAATTCGGCATCTGTAAAAATACGATATCGGCCAATTTGCCTTTTTCTATGCTGCCGACCCTGTCGGACATTTTCAATGCCGCCGCCGCATTTATCGTCGCTGCCGTCAGCGATTCCTCGGGGGCCATCTTCATTTGCGTACACGCCATGGTCATCATGAGCGGTACCGAATACGACATGCATGATCCGGGATTGAAATCGGTCGCAAGCGCTACAACAGCGCCGGCGTCGATCAGTTTTCGTGCGGGAGCGTAATCGTGACCGAGGTAGAATGATACGCCGGGCAACATTCCCGCGATCACATTTGATTTTGCAAAAAGTTCAATCGCTTTATCGCTGATATTTTCGAGATGGTCGGCGCTGATGGCTTTTACTTCTACCGCTAATTCAGACCCGCCGAGAGGCGAGAGTTCATCGGCATGTATCTTCGGTGTGAGTCCGTGCTCCATACCGGTTTGCAATATCCGGCGCGATTCTTCGAGAGAGAAGAAACCATTCTCACAAAAGACATCACAAAAACCGGTCAGCTTCTTTTGTGCGACATACGGTATCATCTTTCTGCACACAAGATCGACATACTCCTCGCGGTGTTCTTTATACTCGGGAGGAATAGCATGAGCACCGAGAAACGTCGATACGATATTCATGAGATGATCGTCTTTCACCATTTTGATACCATCAAGCATTTTAACTTCGTCTTTTCCCGACACCCCGTATCCGCTTTTAATCTCGACCGTAGTGCTGCCGTGACGTATCATCTTGTCGAGGAAGCGCATCGTTTGTTTGCGCAGTTGCGATTTATCGGATTCACGGGTTGTGCGGACGGTGTTATTGATGCCGCCCCCTTTCGCTGCGATCTCCTGATATGTCGCACCCGAACACCGCATTGCAAACTCCTCCTCACGCGTTGCGCCGAACACCATATGCGTATGCATATCCACAAAACCGGGAAGAGCGACCAGTCCGCTCCCGTCGATTATATTGGCATTTTCCGTATAATGATACGGGAGATCGGTATCGCGTCCTATCCATTCAATTGTGTCGGATTGAACGGCCAGCGCGGCGTTGTCGACCGTCGCGATCTCGCGCATTTCCCTGCCCCGAAGAAACGGCTTCCCGTTTGTGATGGGTGTTGCGAGTTGTTTGATATTTCGAACGACTGTGTAATCCGGTGAATTTTGCTTACTCATAAAAATTCCGCTGCCACCTATACTTTTTAAGCTCATTACGGAGTTCCTCCGAGAGCAGGCGACTGTCGGATACAGCGCAATTTGCGCGCACGTTTTTTACCGTCCTCATGCCGGGTATGACAGTCGAGACCGCAGGATGAGAAAGGCAAAAACGGAGAGCGAGCTCAGGCAATGTTCGGGCTTCATCATCGAGCAAGAGTTCAAGTTTCTGAACACGTTCCCACACCTGCAGTTTTCGCTCTCCTCTGAAGTATCGGTTACGCCAGTCACGCTGCGGAAAAGTAGTCTCCGGTGTTATCTTACCCGTTAACCCTCCCTCATCAAACGGAACGCGAGCTATCACGCCGAC
>PWJF01000202.1 GCA_003560935.1 Ignavibacteriales bacterium | reverse complement strand
GCCGTCGTATCGGGTAATCGGACTTTTGACAAAGAAGGGTGAGTAGAGTTTGAAGAACAACAGCGGAATCGTGTGCCGCAGCAGGTCATTAATAACGATGGCGTGCCGCGTAATCCGATACATCTCCTCCAGGAATTCACCGGCGCGATCGTAATAATGATGAAGTACCAGATTCGATATGACAACATCGAACGAATTATCATTGAAAGGCATCGTAAACGCATCCGATACAATAAGGTTAAAACCGTTCGTACCGGTATGGCGTCGTTTTGCCAGTTGTAAGAATTTCGGCTGCACATCCAACCCCGTCAGCGTAATATTCATCCGTTGTGAACGGCATCTTTTCAAAACCTCACCGGACATGTCTCCCGATCCCGTGCCTACATCGAGCATTGATATATGTTGAGATGGAGGATACACCCGAAGCAATCTGAATAACGTTTTATTATAGACACCCACACCGCCCAGGAAGCGGTTTATTTTACGGAGATCGTCAAAACTCTTCGCAGCATCGTTGAGGGCAATTTCATCTCGATCTAATAGCTCATTTTTATCTATTCTATCGGGTATCAGGTATGGATGATAAATCATAGTATCAACAATGGTGAATTTTTAAACAACGATTACACCGTACCGGTTCCGGATATATTGCATTACGCGGATAATCGTTTTGACTTGTTTTTTCTATTCAATATCCCTATATTCACGGAACCCACAAATCGCTCAGCCATCATCAATAACAGGAGGACGTACTCATGCAACAACAATCCACGGTACCCGGACAGTTTCAACAAGGTGAAATAACAATCGGCGAATGGATGCTGACAATACTGATTGTAGCTATTCCCATTGTAGGGTTTGTGATGTTGTTTGTGTGGGGGTTTGGAAGCGGCACTCATCCAAGTAAAGCAAACTGGGCAAAGGCAACGTTGATATGGTTTGCTATTGTAATCGGTTTATATATTGTATTCTTTATGATATTTGGGCTGGCGTTGCTGTCATCGCGTTAGGTGTGTTTGGATGGTGTATGAAAAGCCCCGCACAATGTGGGGCTTTTTCATATAAATTCACCTTGTTAGATTTCCCCGTTTTTCCTATATTATGGAATATGATCTTTCCCGGTAATTCATACCATATGTTGTATTTTTAAATACCTATCATACAATGGAGGCACCAATGTTATATCGATTATTAGCTGCATCGCTGGTACTCATTATACTATTCAGTATAATTCCGGCATTGTCAAACGATGCGGTATTTCCGTTCCCGGTTCATAAAACAACGCTTGACAACGGGTTAACGGTTGTATCGATCCCCTACGACAGTCCCGGAATAATTGCCTATTACACGGTAGTCAGAACCGGCTCCCGAAACGAAGTCGAGGAAGGATTGAGCGGTTTCGCCCACTTTTTCGAGCATATGATGTTCCGCGGCACCGATCAATATTCTACGGATGACTATAATGAGGTTCTCAAACGACTCGGCGCAGATCACAATGCGTTTACCACCGATGATTGGACCGGCTACCATATCGTCGCAAGTGCCGATGCACTTGAAAAGATCGTCGAAATAGAATCCGACCGGTTTCAGCATCTTAAATATTCGGTTGAAGATTTTAAAACCGAAGCAGGTGCAATTCTCGGCGAGTACAACATGAACGCCGCGAACCCCATCAGACAGATGTTCGAGCGAATACGTGAGATGGCATTTACCGATCATACGTACGGACATACCACACTCGGCTATCTTGAAGATATAAAAGATATGCCGAATCAATTCGATTACAGCTTAACGTTCTTCGACCGGTACTATCGCCCCGAATACTGTACGGTCGTTGTTGCAGGAGATTTAAAACATGACCGGCTTGTTGAGCTTGCAAAGAAATATTACGGCAAGTGGGAGCCGGGCACATGGACGGTTGAGATACCCGAAGAACCGCCGCAGACGGAAGAGAAACGCTCGCATATCAATTGGGGGAGTGCGACCCTTCCTCATCTTATGATAGGATATAAAGTACCCGAATTCGACGAAACCAACATCGATATTCCGGCATTGAATATAATCGGTCAACTGTTGTTCGCTCAAAATGCGCCGCTGTATCAGGAACTTGTACTCGATAAACAACTTGTGGATTTTGTAACGGGTGGATATGCCGACCGACGCGATCCATATTTATTTACTATTATGAGCCGGATAAAAAATGTCGGTGATGTCGAGCGTGTGCAACAAAAGATATACGATGCGATCGAGGATCTCAAGACCAATCCTGTCCCGCAAGAACGGCTTGATGAGATCAAATCGTATTTGCGGTACAGTTTTGCAATGAGCTTGAGCAATGCCAGCTCGGTCGCACGCACCGTTTCCCATTACATCCAGTTGACGGGTGACTATAACACTTTGAATAAGCTCTACGAGCTTTACGATCAAGTAGCACCCGCCGATATTCAGCGCGTCGCTCAAAAATACTTTACAACCGAAACGCGCTCGGTCGTAACACTTGCTCAGGAGGCACTCCAATGAAATCACGTATTTTTATCTCATGTATATTAATTTTCATTTTCGGATTATTCGCAACAGCAGGAACAAATCTCAATTTTACGCAGATACACCTCGAAGATAATCCGCTGGTTGCGTTCCGCATTCTTGTGAACTCGGGCGCAATTAACGATCACGAAGGAAAGGAAGGATTAAATGCACTCACCGCAATGATGATCGCAAACGGCGGCACCGGCGATCTTACTTTCCGCGATATCCAGCAGACGTTGTATCCGTGGGCTGCATCGATAAATGTGCAGTTCGATAAAGAAATCACAGTCTTTACCGGCAACGTCCACCGCGATCATCTGGATAGTTTTTATAATATATTTTCAGGTTTGCTTCTTAATCCGCGGTTCGATGAGTCGGATTTCCGCAGAAATAAAACGAATCTGCTCAATTATCTGAGGAATACCCTCCGCGGCACCAACGACGAAGAGCTCGGCAAATGGGCGCTGCAAACTTTTATGTACCAGAACCATCCCTACGGTAACGTGGACGCCGG
>PWJF01000556.1 GCA_003560935.1 Ignavibacteriales bacterium | reverse complement strand
GATCTCGACCTGTTTATCGATTACACACGCGTCGAACCGTATGTGTATGCACATCATCGATCACCCGATCGATACTATGCCCACACCGATTTCGGTTTGGGGCATCCACTTGGTCCGAATTCGGACGATACGCTCGTGCGATTGGTTTATCGTCCGCAGTGGCAGTGGCAGCTAACAGTAGAGTTTCAGCGACAGCGGCACGGCGATAATATTACTGATGAAGAGGGGAATGTCATACGGAATGTCGGCGGAGATCTGTTGTTTCCATTTCGACCCGGAATAGATTCACGTGAGAAACAATTCCTCGACGGCATCCTCACGGAAAACTTCCACTACCGCGCAGCGGTGCGGTATGAGATCTTCAAGCAGATTGTTATCGGCGGCAGGGTTGAATGGGCGAATCTTTCTACAGGAAGTCAATCGTGGAACAACTTCACCATAAGCGCAGGAATATGGATAGATTATTAGCTGAAGCACTTAAATTTTAATATTACAATGTGTTTGCTTGAACAAGTGAACATGCATTCATTCGTCAGTATCCCGCAACCATATATCGGTGAATCATCATGAAAACCTATCAAAATCAGTTCACTATTTTCCGGATCTTTATCGATCTTGTACTGATAGGCGCGGTGTTCTTTGTTTCTGCTTTTATCGTTCACGGCAGGGAACCGGCGTTTCACAACGCCCAGAATATTTATATTCTTATCGTCGTCGGTGTCGTCTGGTACATGTCGGCACGGTCGGTCGGATTATACGATGAGTTCCGTTCAAGGGATTTCAGTATAGAGTTTGTCGTGCTGATCAAATCGCTGACGATACATCTTATCGGATTTGTGTTCGTATTGTTCTTATTAAAGGAAATCGTTTTAACGCGCGAATTTGTTCTGGTGTACGCTTCCATGAGTCTATTCGTGCTCGGCGGTGAAAAATTCGTACAGCGATACATTATCGAACAAGTGCGGTTGAGAGGAAAGAATCTGCGAAACGTGCTTATTGTCGGCGCGGGTTATGCCGGACGAAAATTCCGGAACTCAATTAAAAAGAACCCTCACTTCGGATATACATTTATAGGATATCTTGACGAGAAACCCCGGCCTATCCTGAATGGCGAATATTTAGGTCGTATAGACGATATTGAAAAGGTCCTCGCTAAGAAGCATGTCGACGATGTGATCATTGCACTGCCGCCCAGTTCCAATAACAGTATCGAGCGGGTAATCCATATTTGCGAGAACTATCCGGTGCATGTCAGAATCATTCCCGATTATGTACGGTTTCTATCGCCAAAGTTCAGGATGTCGATGTTCGATAACTTCCCGGTCATATCGGTAAAAAGTTATACGCTTGAAGAACTGCATTGGCGTTTCATGAAACGTGTTTTTGATATTGTATTTTCAAGTGCTCTGTTCCTTCTCTTGTTCTGGTGGTTATTTCCGTTCATTGCACTCGGCATAAAGCTCAGTTCCAAGGGACCGGTCTTTTTCAAACAGGAACGTTGGGGAAAAAATAACGAACGTATCGTATGCTATAAGTTCAGGACGATGGTTGCGTCAAGTACCGATGTGGATGAAAACGGAAAATACCGCCAGGCAACTAAAGACGATCCGCGTATAACAAGGATCGGGAGATTTCTACGGGAAACAAATCTTGATGAGCTGCCGCAATTTATTAATGTACTGAGGGGAGAAATGTCGGTCGTGGGACCGCGTCCGCATCCTACTCCGCTTAATCTTGAATCAAAGAATATTATACAATACTACATGCGCCGTCATCTGGTAAAACCCGGTTTAACCGGTTGGGCGCAGGTGAATGGATTCCGCGGTGAAACGAAGGATTCCCGGATGATGCAGAAACGTATCGAGTACGATATCTGGTATATCGATAATTGGTCGTTTTTGCTCGATCTGCAGATCATAATTTTTACCGCCCTGCGTATGTTTAAAGGCGATCCGATGGCATATTGAGCGTGTGAGTGTCCGGTTTTGGATCATTACCGAAAATAATCGATATAATGAAAATTATTTCCTACTTCTCGCTGCTCTATTTTTTTTCCATACTCTCAGTCAGTGCCGGCTCACCTCCAACGCTTCAATATAATCCGAAATATAATTTCTCACTGTCTATTCCGTCATTCATTCATCCCAATCCTGCTTATCAACAACTACCGGATAAGTATCCGCTGCATCTTCAAAATAGTATCGATATAAACCGGCTGTATATCACCGGCGGTGTATCGGCGGCAGCGGGTATCGGTATTCATATCGGCATGCAGAATGCATGGTGGAGCGGTACAAGAGGTCCGTTTCATTTTGCCGAGGATCATTCCTATGCCCGTGATCTTGATAAGATCGGACATGTCTATGCGGGATATGCTGCATCAACTATTTTTTACCGGATGGTGAACTGGACCGGTATGGGAGAGCGCCGTTCCGCCTGGTACGGTGCATCGTTGGGATTGCTGTTCGAGCTCTATATAGAAGTGCAGGACGGGTTTGCAACCTTCTGGGGATTTGAGCGATGGGATGCGATTGCTGACCTTGCAGGTGCGGTTTTTTTTCTCGCCCGGTTTCATTATGAACCTTTGCAATACTTTCAGATGAAGTTTAGTTATTACCCTTCATCTAATTTGGGTAAACCGAAATACGGCGGCAATGGTATGTGGGATAATGTTGCTCAATCCTGGGCGGACGATTATGAAGGGCACGCATACTGGCTTTCTTTTCGTGCGGGCGAGTTTGCACATGATCTCTGGGAGGCGCCGTCATGGATGAGGATTTTCAATATTGCTGCCGGGTGGTCGCTTGCACCGCACCGGGAACGCACCGAGGTGTATATCGGTCTCGACTGGAACCTGGAAGCATTGCCGGGCTCGAACTGGTATTGGCGCCGTTTTCTTGAATGGCTTGATCTCATAAAATTTCCCGCCCCTGCCGTCCGTATTCTTCCCGACGGCGTACTCTGGTATGGTTTGTATTTATAATGAACAGGTGTGGACGGCATACCTTCCTAATTTCCTGCTAATTCTCGCCAAATAATTTT
>PWJF01000014.1 GCA_003560935.1 Ignavibacteriales bacterium | reverse complement strand
TTCCAGCGACGCACCGATCACGGCAAGCGTCGACATGAACTCGGCATGACGGTCGCGCTGCACAACTTGCGTCGAGACCTGGTCCGGTTTTAATCCGAGTTTGTTGCAGACATATTCTTCGACGAACGGATCCAGATGTTCATACGTGCCTACCGCGCCGGAGATCTTGCCGGTTGCAATGGTATCGATCGCTCGCTTCAGCCGTTCGATATTTCTCAGGTTTTCCGCATACCAGAGCGCAAGTTTTAATCCGAACGTCGTCGGCTCGGCGTGAATGCCGTGCGTTCGTCCCACCATGACGGTGGTTTTATATTTCTGTGCCTGCTGCCGTAAAGTACCGGATAACTTTTTCATTCCCTTCAGCAGCAGCTCACCGGACTGCTTCATTTGCACCGCAAGTGCGGTGTCGAGGACGTCGGACGACGTCATTCCGAGATGAATGAACCGCGATTCGGGTCCCACATGTTCGGCAACGTTCGTCAGGAACGCGATGACGTCGTGTTTGACCTCTTCCTCTATCTCCAAGATCCTGTTGACATCGAACGCCGCTTTATTGCGTATAACGGAGACAGCGTCGCCGGGAATCGCACCCAGTTCCGCCTGTGCTTCGCAGGCAAGGATTTCTATTTCCAGCCAGACCGAAAACCTATTGTCATCCGACCAGATAGCACCCATCTCGGGGCGAGTATACCGTGGGATCAAGTAATGCTCTTACGTTTGACGTGATTCGAGTACAAGGTTGATTATCTTCTCTTCTTTATCACGCAGCACCTTTAGTTTCAAAACATCGCCGACACGCGACGAATTAACGATATCAATCAGAATTTCCTGTGATGTAACTCTTTCACCGTTCACTTCGACGACAACGTCGCCGACTTCGAGTCCTGCGCGTTCGGCGGGGCTGTCGTGCAGCACCTGATTAACGATCACACCTTCGGGTCGTTCCATTCCGAGAATGCGCGCGAAGTTTTGATCGACCGGTTGGATGCGAATGCCCGTCCAGAAACTTCGATCGATCTTTCCGTGCTCGCGCAGTTCTGCAACGACATTTTTAACCCTGTTAACGGGTATCGCAAACCCCACACCGACGTTACCGGTTTGATATCCTGAACCGGTATATATTAAAGTATTAACACCGATAACTTCACCGAGACTATTGACAAGCGGTCCGCCGCTGTTGCCGCTGTTGATTGCCGCATCGGTCTGCAGCATACCGCGATAAACCCGGCTGTTCACCGAACTTAAATTCATATTTTTCGCGCTGATCACACCGACGGTAACGATAGGTTTATGGCCGCGTTCAAACAATCCGAACGGGTTGCCAAGTGTCACGACCCACTCGCCGATTATCACATCATCGGAATTGCCGAGCGGTACATACGGAAAGTTACCATCGGCTTCGATCTTTAATAGTGCAATATCAGATACAAGATCGCTGCCGATCAATTCCGCCTGGAACTGTCTCCCGTCGGAAAGTGTAACGGTAATTTCTTCGGCATTTCCCGCGACGTGGTCATTCGTCAGGATATATCCGTCGGGGGAAATAATAAAACCCGAACCCAGCCCGCGTACTTCCTGACGTCGCGTACGATCACGGAACCGGTCGCGAAAGAACGGCCCGAAGAACGGATCGTCTCCGAAGAACTCACGAAACGGATCGCGATACACGGCCTCACGTATCTCAATGACGTTAATGCCGACTACCGCAGGACTGACGCGCTCGACCGTCCGGGTGATAGCGTTCCGACGTGAGGTTGTAATATCATTCTGCGTTTGGTTGAAATACTCGTTCGTATATGCTACCGGTTTTGCTTCTACCTGGAGCGGCGGAGATTGCTCATTTTCTTGTTTTGTAAAATCAGCAACTTCTCTTTCATTAAAATGCCAACCAATGCCTGCACCGATCAAAGCCGCAATCAGTACAAAAATGCTTATTGCAATTCTCTTACGCGTCATAAAAATTCCTCCTCAAAAAAAATTATTCCATTCCGCCGGGCCGTTTCGTCACAATCGGTTCAATATGCTTAATAAATATTAGTCCGCACAATATTATCGCGGCAATCCGAACATCACCGGGTTGAGCTATATCCGACGTGAGAGATATCAGCCATTCATTCTCTGCAACAAGAACGAATATCAGAATTACTCCCGTTGCAATTACATTGCTGATGTGCGTATTGCCCGTTAGTTTCCTTGCTAAAGCCCACACTACCGCCCAAGCAACCGGCGCGGACCATGCCCACGGGAACAAAAAACCGGCAGCGGTCGCTAAACCTCTGCCTCCTTTAAACCTCAGCCAGATAGAATAATTATGACCTGCAACAGCAGCAACACCCGCCACTGCCGCAACAATAAAATCACCACCACCGGCATACAATCCTACACAGAAAGCGGCCACGCCCTTTAAAATATCGAATACAGCAACAAATATACTGAGGGATCTGGACTTTGTAACTTTAAAGGTGTTCGCCGCTCCGACACTACCGCTCCCGGCTAACCGAATATCCTGTTTCGTAAACAGACGAACAATAATGTATGCGGTGGGAATCGAGCCTATGAGGTATCCGCTTATAAGAGCAACGGCGAACTGGCTCACGAAATCCCTGTATTAAAGTTATATAAAAATAAATATTTATGCATTAAATTATGAAAATTTAGCATGATATTCAAGCTCCTCCGTTTTAGGTAATTTTGGCAAAATAATAATTTTACCCTCAATTATTTTGCCTTTATCAACCATTATTTGCAAGTATACCCGAAAACTGATATATTAATGTTTTCGCTTTGGTTGCCTCCCGGCTTTGAAAAATGAATGTCAATATATGACAAAAGACGCCCTAAAGAAATTACTCATACAATATAAAGAGGGGAATCTTGATGAAGATGAGCTTATCACGTTTCTAACACATCCCCTCTCCGATTCTCTCGGATTTGCAACGATTGACCGCCACCGCGAACTTAGAAAAGGATTCCCCGAAGTTATATACTGCGCGGGGAAATCCGGCGAACAGGTTGCCGCGATTGCCGAAGCTATCGTGAATAGCCAGCAACCGC
>PWJF01000322.1 GCA_003560935.1 Ignavibacteriales bacterium | reverse complement strand
GGGTTTTATTCAGCCGGCCAGTATGTTGCCGCTTTTGCTGCCGGCGTGGGTACCTTCATTGCTGCTATACCGCTGCTCAACGTACCGGTTGAAGTCGGGACAACATTTGCAGCGCTTGCGGTATCGGCGTTTGCGCTGACATCGCTCGATACGTGTTGCCGGTTAGCGCGCTATTTGTTCCAGGAATTCTTCGAGGGCAGTGAACAGCCGGTTATGAAAGAGTTATCATCCAACCGGTACATCGGGACGGCCTTTGCCGTGATATGCGGTGCCGCGCTTGTCTTTAGCGGAAGTGCCGGTGCGCTGTGGCCAATGTTTGGTTCTGCCAATCAACTTCTGGCTGCGCTTGCGTTGCTTGCCGCATCGGTCTGGCTTGCAAAACGCGGTACGGATAACTGGTTCGTCCGGTATCCGATGATATTTATGTTTACCGTAACGCTCACTGCGCTCATTACGCTCGGATATAATAATTATGTTGTCGGCAATTATCTACTGACGGTGATTGCGGGTGCATTATTCATTCTTGCAATTACACTTTCGGTTCAAGCATCGCGTAGTCTTGCTGAATTCAGAAAAGAACAAAAGACAAATGAGATTATGGTACAAGAACCGGTAGAAATGGAGGAGTGAATTTATGGCAGGCTGCTGTCCTTCCTGTAGTTCAAAAGAGCAGGCGACGGATTCATTTTTCTCGCGCTATGCATCGAAGTATGCCCGCCGGTATAAAAGAAAAGGACCCGACAGAGTTCAAAAGCGCATACTTTCGGGGTTAGAACATTCGTTATACGAGAACCGTAATATACTCGACATCGGATGCGGAACGGGAAACATCCACCTTGAATTGCTCCACCGCGGCGCGGCTCGTGCAACGGGAATCGATATTGCACAGGGTATGATCGAGCAAGCGCAATTTTTGTCGAAAGAGTACGGTTTTAATGAGAAGACTCAATATCTGCACGGTGATTTTGTCGATCGAAGCGATGAGATAGCGCCTGCGGATGTTACCATACTCGATAAGGTCGTGTGTTGTTATGATGATCTAAGTGCACTAATGGATAAGGGATTAGCAAAGACAACATCGGTAATGGTTATCAGCCATCCGCGAAATAGGTGGCATGTGCGATGGGGGTACACTGTGCAGCAATTTGTTACGAGCATCCTTCGGATGAATTTCCAGCCGGTATGGCATGACTGGAGGATAATTCATGATACGCTTAGCTCGAACGGATATACGAATGTCTTTGAGGATTATACATTTCTCTGGCATATAGTAATCTTCAGGAAATCTGCCGAAAACCATCCATAATTTGCTTTTCAACCATATCATTTCTATATTTACTTATCGATTTACTTCGTTTTATAGCTCGTTTTTTCTTTCCTACCGGTTTAAAAAAACAGAATTTGGAGGCTCGATGAAAATTGCTGTTTGTGTAAGTCACGTACCCGATACAGAAACGAAAGTTAAGGTTGGATCGGACGGTAAAACAATCGATCCTGCCGGTGTTAATTATGTACTGAATCCATACGATGAATTTGGCGTTGAAGAAGCGCTGAAGATTCGTGAAAAGGACGGCGGTGAGGTTGTCGCTATTTCTCTCGGCGGAGATGCCAACAAGGAAACACTTCGCAAAGCGCTCGCGATGGGAGCGGACAAGGCGGTTTTATTAAAAGGCGACGGTGAACGCGACTCCTATGCCGTTGCAAAATCAATAGCAGAATATTTGAAATCATATGAACCCGATCTGATATTGGTCGGCAAGCAATCGATCGATTATGATAATTTACAGGTCGGCGGACTCATTGCGGAATTCCTCGATTTACCGTCGGTCAGTGTTGTGGTGAAGCTTGAGATAGCCGGCGGAAAGATAACCGCAGAGCGTGAGATCGAAGGCGCTCATGAACACGTTGAGGTAACGCTCCCTTGCGTTGTGGCGGCACAGCGCGGATTGAACGAACCGCGGTATCCCTCTCTCAAGGGTATCATGCAGGCAAAGAAAAAACCGATTGAAGTATTGGACGCGGCTCCGGTCGAATCGCGGGTAAAGGTACTTGCGATGAAAAAACCGCCTAAGAAACAACCGGGTAAAATAGTCGGTGAAGGTACCGATGCTGTCCCCGAACTTGTCCGGCTTCTTCGCGAAGAAGCGAAGGTTATTTAACACCATCCACTTCAATTGTCCGGAATAAAATGTAGGAGATAATCAATATATGAGTGTTACAATACTTGTAATAGCTGAACAACGAAACGGTGAAATTAAAAAAACATCGTTTGAGACGGTTAGAAAAGCACGTGCGTTGGCAGATGAATTAGGCGGAACATTAAAAGTCCTCATAATCGGAAATGCAATAAATGATGCAGCAAAAGAACTTGGAAAATACGGTGCAGAAAATGTTATCGCGGTCAATAATGATAAACTTACTCATTATTCATCAACTGCGTATGCGAAAGTTGTTTCTGAAATCGTGAAAAAGGAAAGTATACAAATGATTTTTCTTTCCGCCACTGCTTTGGGTAAAGATCTTGCGCCATGTGCTGCAGCACGGGTTGACGGGGCGGTTGCCGCGGATTGTACCGACTTAAAAGTCGACAGCGGCGATATAATTGCAACCAGACCTGTCTATGCCGGTAAAGCATTGATTGATGTGAAGGTCGAAGCACCGGTAAAAATATTTACGCTGCGTCCGAATGTTTTTCCTTCGGGCGATCCCGATAAATCGGGAAACGAAGCGAATGTCGAAGAAGTTTCAGTCGATATATCCGATGAGGATCTGAAATCGAAGGTGACTGAAATTACCGAAACTTCTAAAGGTAAACTTGATGTTACCGAAGCGGATATTGTGGTATCGGGCGGACGCGGATTAAAGAGTCCGGATAATTTTTATCTCGTAGAAGAACTGGCCGATATTCTTGGAGCAGCGGTCGGAGCATCGCGGGCAGTGGTCGATGCAGGGTGGCGCCCGCACGATGAACAGGTCGGGCAAACAGGTAAAACAGTTAGTCCGGCATTGTATGTTGCACTCGGTATAT
>PWJF01000345.1 GCA_003560935.1 Ignavibacteriales bacterium | reverse complement strand
CGGGGAAAGGTATGTGCGGCGGCGATGCGATTCTGCCAAACGGGTTGTGCCCGGAGTTTTTCGATTTCAGCTTCGGATAAGCGGGCAACCTCACGGTATGCCGTCCGGAGAACACCCTCCCGGTCGCCGGATTCCAGTAATATATTCAACCGGTCTACCAGATCTGCGGGCAGGAGTTGCATGAGTCCCGCAGTCGGCGGTTCGAAGAGGACAAGCCGCCTGATGTTCGTGGTCAGTTTCGCCGCACCAACGGCATAGCAGGCACCGCCTGAGCTGCCGTACACGTCTACGCTGGAGCCGTGTGTTTGCGCGATTGCATCGACGACTGCGGCGACATCTTCAAATTCATGCGCTATGTCGTAGTCCTGATTATCTCCGCTTGCGCCGCGTCCCCGCCGATCCATTGTATATACGGTAAAAAGTTGTTCGAGGTGGGGACGTAACGCATCCCAGCGGGTATGGTCGCCGAGTAATCCGTGAACCAGGAGCAGCGGCGGACCGTCACCGCTTTTGTAATAACCGATTGTAGTACCGTCTGCAGAGACGGCAACCTGAAGCTGGCGGTCTTTTATAGATTTCTCTTCCGTTTTCATGGTACTGACCTTTTGTTGATTATGAATTTTAGTATAAGAGGTATAGTCGGTTATCAATTACTACGGGGGATGGTATGTCCACGCAATAAACTTTGCAAATAGAATTGCTCCTATCGTTATGTGGGAAAGATATTTCATTATTGGATTGTTTGGGGATCTATTTCCTGTAAGATCTAAAGCCGAAAATCATACAAATAGTTATCATAACTGATAAGTTTCACTCTATTACCACTTATATATCATCCTTATGGGATGAGACTGATATATTGTTGTTTGGTAAGTTTAAACATCTATGACATTGCATCATATCGCCGGGCAATAGGATCGAAGAGGGCCGGTGGCATTATACCGGCAAACCGGTGGTACCATGCTGCGATTGCCGGGAAGGAATAAAATTTTCTGCGTTTCAAAATTGCCCAGTAAATACGTTCTGTAGCCGGCTCAAGTTCCATTCTCAAGGGCTGGGGGATATCAGCTTTCTCGGTCATCTCCGTTCTGATAAATCCTGCACAAATGGTGGTCACATCTATGTCCCATTTATAGAGCCGGTTGCGCATGGCTTCAAGCTCACGGTTTAATGCGGCCTTTGTTCCCGAATATCCCATGAATTTCGGGTATGCCCGGTATGATGCATGGCTGGAAATCCCGACGATGTGACCGTTCCGTTTTTCTATCATATCCGGCAGGACTGCAGCGATTGAGTATATCGCTCCTAAAATATTGACTTTATACGTCTGCTCAAATTTCTTAAGATCTATTTTTTCTGCAGATATCTTTTGTCCGAAGCCGGCATTTGCAATCAGAAGATCTATCGGATCTAATTGTTTACGTGTTTCTTCGATAGCCGAATGTGTTGCATTTTTGTCGGTAACGTCGCACTGAATTGCGATCGCCTGTCCGCCTGCATCCCGGATTTTTTTCGCTCTCGACTCAATCCTGTCGGTTCTCCGTGACAGGAGAGCGACTTTTACACCCGCACTTGCAAAACGTTTAGCCAGAGCTTCTCCGATACCGCTGCTGGCGCCGGTGATGACTGCACATTCATATTCATTTTTCATCTCATCTCCTTTCTAACGGTATGTTAATTCCGATATCATTCCCCATTACTTCCGACCTGTATGTCAATCCCGACAACCCGTTCATCACCCACCACCCACGCATCATGACCCGGCGGTATCATGCCGATATCTCCCGGTCCGTATTCTTCGACCCTGCCGTCATCATCCATCTGTACCGCAAACCGACCGGATAAAATCATCCAGATAGGGTGTTCATACTGACAGGTGTCTGTTCCGATGATGGAAGGTAACGTCTCAGACCAGCGCCATCCTGGTTCGCATATCATTCGACTTATGGTGAAATTACCCAATTTGATTTGTTGAATTTTTGTACCCGGAAAATCCAGGTTTTCATCCGGCTTGTCAAAATTCTTTCTGATAAACTCGGTTATTTGGTCGATGTTCATAGAGTTACTCCTGATGTGAATTTTTTAGTATGGTTCGAATCGATTGTTTGGGCCACGGATTTCACGGATTTTTTATTATAAAATGGCATAATGAAAGCTTTCCTCCGTATAATCTGTGGCACAAGAAACTTTTCAGAGTAGACTCAACCGATGTATTATCGGAGTGCCGTAGCCCGCTCCATACCTCTTTCTGCATTGCGCCGGTTCGGTGTTCTTTCGAGGGCTTTTTCATATGCGCGTAACGCTTCTTCCGTCCGTCCTTCCCTGAGAACCAGATCTCCGTACAACTCACGTACCGGAAAAATCTCACCGGGCGTGATAGGGCTCTTATCCATCGATTCTTCAAGTTCGGCTGCTTCTCTCATGAGTGTCAAAGCTTGCTCCGTTTCGCCTTTTTCGTAGAGTGTCCATGCTTCAACTGCCTGGCCGAGGGCTTTGGTCATATATCCCCAGTAGTCGTTTTCCTCATCGAATATTGATTCGACGTATTGATTAATTTTATCACGTTCGGCGCTCGCCTGATCAAGGTCGCCGGACCGTGCAGCACCGAGTCCGCGTGCATAGGAAAACAGGGCCATTGCTTCGGGATAATTTTCCCATGGCAGCGCTTCGGGTTTTCCGGGTTCGAGTTGTGCTGCTTCTTCCCATTTTTCTTGTTCGAGATAATAGCGTGCTTGTGGTGCCGCGAGATTGTAACCGGAAAACGGTGCGGCATATACTTCTTCGACATTCTGAACTCTCTCGAGTGTTTGACGTGCCTTTTCCTGATCGCCCATCTGGAGGTAGGCGTACATCATATAATCCAGGGCGTGGACATAATGACCGGTGGCATGAGGATCAAAGTCGGCTTGTTTCAGTGCAGCTTCTGCAGAGCGTTCATTCCACTCGGCAGTTTCTTCCCATTCACCTAATCGTACAAAAATATGGCTCGGCATATGAAGGGCGTGAGGTGTAGTTGGTGCAATTTGATCGTAACCCCGTGCGGCTTCTTCGGCTTT
>PWJF01000321.1 GCA_003560935.1 Ignavibacteriales bacterium | reverse complement strand
GAATTTGAGGTCATGGATAACCGACAAAACGATGAACGCGAGCGGCTGAATTATCTCATAGAAAAGTTCGGCATCACAGAGCTCGATATTATCAATTGTTCGTATGCAGACCTTGCGCGTACTCTCGTCCCCGTCGCATAACGTAAGCTATGCGGGACGCCCCTTCGCTTTCGAACGATTATTAGAAAATTCTAATTTAATTTTATTACAACTATTGTTATTATAAAGGTTGAAATCTGTTAGGGGTACAAGAGGTACTTAAAGTAGTGTGAGAAATAAAAGGGGGGAATGACAACTCCGAATACACTGAAGGGTATATGCGTCAGGATTAACCGTTTATACGCAGAAGGGGGTAGTGCAGTGATTGAAGATTAGGTGAAGACGAGCATCTGTACTATTGCAAACGGTCGTCGCCGTACTGCTCACGTTCCTATCTTTTCCTGAAACGGCAATAATCAACGATTTTCACCGAAATTTGCAATTTCCGGATGATCGTTTTATCACCGACTGCACTGTTATTTGTTATTTTTTTTCGCATATTATGATATTCGAACAGTGTGGGATGCCTGGAAGAAACAGTTAGAATTCTTTAATATGTGACTGGTATCACGTTTGATATACGCTATATCGTGTATCTTGCGGTACTTTGTAACCCGGCTCGCTGAGCCGATTCGTCGATGCTTGCAGACTCGTTCGGTCACCACGGCAAACCTGCCGATGTGACTGAGGAAGCGGAGCTATGCCATTTATTATTGATGATTTATTATTGTTTATTTAGTATTGAATAAAATTATCTTAATAAATAATAACAAGATCTGAAACCTGGAACCTGGAACCTGAAACCTGAAATATGCTTCCTCAATCCCAAAAAGACATCGACTCCATCCCAAAATGGTACACACTTGCAACCAAATCACGTCATGAGAAGGTTGCTAAAGTCGGTCTCAACGCGAAAGGATTTGAGGTTTATCTCCCGCTCCGGACCGTGATAAAAAAATGGAGCGACAGGAAAAAAAAAGTTGAGGAACCTTTATTTAAAGGGTATGTGTTTGTAAAGATGCCTTACCGTGAAAGAATATCCGCTCTTGAAACGGCGGGTATTGTACGTATGGTTCTGTTTAACGGTCGACCGGGGATTTTACATGAGACCGAAATACGGACGATTCAACAGATCCTCGAGGCAAACTACCGGCATGGGGTTACGGTCGAGGCAATCGAAGGACTCGGGGTTGGAGATACTGTCGAGGTAATAAGCGGTCCGCTTACCGGACTCCGGGGACAATATACCAGGATTAAAAATGAGAACCGGCTGGTAATATCGATCGATTCGATAGCGAAATCATTAGCCGTGGAAGTACCGTTCGATTGGGTGAAAAAGGCGGAATAATAATAAATATTTATAGCATTTTAAAAAAAATAATCGTAAATTTTTAAACGTACTACTTGCCGGGAAGGAATTTCCTGACGAGCAAAACAAATATAGCGAGGGGTATTTATGAGCATGAACAATAATGATGAGAACGGAAATGGTGCGATGAATGAAAACAGTGTCCGCGAAATAAACCTTCGCGATATTTTTTCAACTCTCGTACGGGGGAAGTGGATAATATTCATTGTAACCCTGCTCGTATTTAATTTTTTCCTTTTCAACACACTGCGTGAAGAGCCGGTCTACGAAGCCAAAACTACGGTGTTTGTGGGAGGCGGAGGAGCAAGCTCAATGCCTCTTATTTTTATGGGGGATGGAAGAAAGAATATCGTCAACGAGATGGAGATACTTAAGTCCAGGAATATGGCCCGCGATGTTGCTGCCGCTCTTATAGGGACCAGATACCTTGATGAAAATGAAAATGAGATACTGCCGGTCCTGGTCAATCTCGATGAGCAGGGAAACTTTATATCGATGGCATCCGAGGAAGCGGTTGCGGGCCGGCTGCAAAGAGCTATGGATTTTGCTCACGTAACGGGTTCCGATATTATTGAAGCCAGAGCCAGAAGCACTAATCCCCGTGAAGCTGCCGTCATAGCAAATGCGTATGCACAGACATATCATCAGAGAAATTTCCAGGGAAGCCGTGCACATTCCAGACAGATAAGAGAATTTTTGGAAACGCAACTTCGTGAGCGTGAGAGAGCTTTGCAGAGAGCCGAGGATAATATGCAGCGGTATCAGGAACGGCACGGAGTTGTTATTGTCGATGCAGAGTCGAGACGTGTAATAAACCAGGTTGCACAGTTGGAAGCGAGAAAAGATGATCTCGAAGTTCAAATTGAAGCGGCTGAAAACTCACTTAATCAGAAACAAGCACAGCTTGCCGAGCATGAACCGGATGTGGCGCGGGGCCTGACATCCGCGGACACCCCGTATATCCGGCGTGTGCAGGAACAAATGGCTGAGCTGCAGGTACAGCGTGATCTCGCAATAACGCAAAACCCGCAAGCCGTCGGCGAAGAACGCTATCAGAGAGAAATTAATAGAATTGATGAGAGACTGGAAAGTTTACGGCAGACACTTCAAAGCCGTACGGATGAATTTATCGCTTCCCTATCGCCCGGCGATGAAGGTTATCTGCGTCAGTTGAAGCAGCAGATCGCACAGGGGCAGATCGAATTACAGGGTATGCAGATACAACGGAACCAGACCGAAAAACTGCTCCGTCAGTATGAAAACCAGTTTGAACGCTTACCGGAGATGAACATGCAGTATGCCCGGTTGGAGCGCGCAAAACAGAGTAATGAGCAATTATATCTGATGATCGAGAAAAAGTATAATGAGGCAATAATAGCCGAACAATCGGAATTCGGCAGCGTAAATATAATAGATGATGCTCTTGTGCCGGGATCACCGGTAAGTCCGAATGTGCAATTGAATCTTGTTATCGGTTTATTTTTGGGTTTCGGTTTCGGGATAGGATTCGTTTTTCTCAAAGAAGCACTATCGACAAAGATCCGAACACCTGAAGATATTAAAAAAGAAAATCTGGTTAACCTGACCACAATTGCAATGATGTATCATGAGGTTAAAAATATCAGTAGAAAAGGATGGGCTACGATTCGTAG
>PWJF01000037.1 GCA_003560935.1 Ignavibacteriales bacterium | reverse complement strand
CTGGCAAAAATTCTGGAGAGAGCAGAAGGGGATTCGGCCCTGGAGAAATGGCTGGGTGCCGGGATAGCAGGGGGCTTGAAATCAACTCCTTATCGTGGAAAAACTGAAGCGTGGGTGGTGCGTGAATGCTGCGGGACAGCGGGCTTTGCATCCGGACCCGCAAATGAAGCTGACAGAGACGAACTGAAACGCATCCTTGCAGGGCGGGGACTGGACCCTGATGTGAGAAAATGGCCTGAAGATGTCTGCAGGATGCTTGGTGTGATAAAGCCTCTGAAAAGGGGGGAGTCATTTCTTGTGCCCGCAGGCGCCATGCATACCATGTTTGCTCTGGGTGAAGACAGCTACCTTGTGGTAGATGAGATCCAGCAGGGCTACGGCTCCGGCCTGCTTCCGACATTATCGGTCACAAGATCCTCAAACCGGAAAGGTTCAAGATACATTACATCGCGGTTTCGTAAGAAATTTTGTTGACCCGCAATGAAGAAACGTAATTGATCTGTTACCGGACCGCCTAATGTTATAACAATATTGCTATAACCGAATCCGGTCGTATTTAAAAATTCATTTCCCGGGCTTGCCATTCTATCGGTTAAATAATCGACACTCGCATTGAGATTATGACCGCCGGTACGAACGGATGTACGAACTATAGCAGAATTAGCACCGCCAAACTCCGCCGTATAACCACCCGCCTGGAGTTGAAGTTCTTCTATTGCTTCCTGGATTATACTGACATTCTCGCTATTAAAAATCGGATTCGTTGTGTTCGCTCCGTCGACATAGTACGCTAATTCACCGGCACGTCCACCGCGTACATAGAGCCGGCCGTCTTGCTGTACTACTCCTGCCTGGAGAGATACGAGATTTTGTAATCCTCGAATCGGAAGGTTATTAAGATCCTCCTGAGTTATAAACCGTACCGTGTTCGTAGTATTCCGGTTAATGAGCGGCCGTTCCGAGACAACCTCGATGGCTCCGACCTGAATCGCCGAACTTGTCATTTCAAAGTCCTGCGTTGTCGTCAGATTCGCGCTCACACGAACATTCGACATAATAATGGGAGCATAACCAATAAATGATACGCGAATGGTATATGTCCCTGCAGAGAGACCAAGTATGATATACTCCCCATTGATATCCGCCGCCGCTCCTATCGTGGTCTCTTCAATAAATACGTTCGCACCTAATAACGGTTGCCCCGTTTCCATATCGATCACTCTTCCGCGTATTTTACCGTCTTGAGCGATTAGAATACCCGGAAGGAGCAACACTAACGCAAATAGCATCGTATACTTCCGAAGCATTTGTGCCTCCTTTATTAAATGAATTGATTATTTATTATTTGGGGTTGAACGGTAACGAAACACCCTCTTACCAACCGTTCAACTCACTCCTGCCATGATCCTATAAGGCTATAGAAATACACCTGCACATAAACATATATAGTAATGTTAATGCTTAACTCTGATATAGATAAATATGAACACGTGGTAAGGAAAGACGGACGGCGAATAGTTTTTGCAGACCTGGATTCGTCGCCGGAGTTTGTCGGTCACAGACTCACATCGGCCAGGCAAGACTTGTCATCACCCTTGCACGAACGTGTCTTTAATCAAAGACAACAACTTCAGAAATCGGCCCCTCGTGCAAATGAATCTGTAGAACAAATAAGAATAAATATACTCACACCCGGAAAGGAATGGTGTTTAAGCGAATCTGTAAAAGTAGAATCCATTGGCCTCTCTCTTAATTTATGTTAAACGGATTCACTTCGTTAATTTGGATGCACTCTATATTGCTGCGGAATAATAATAAATATTATCTGTTAAGTCAATAGTACATCTATAGTTCTATGACTATCTTAATAATACGTCATCCGCCACGTCTAATAGATACTATAATTATAAAAATACCCTACACGGGTATTAAAATATTTATTAAAAAAGGCCGGCTCATCGAGCCGGCCTTCATTATATTCCGGTATTCTGCATTTCTGCTAATTCACCCCCTGATACATACTCTCGATAAGGTCCCTGTACCGCTCCTCCACCACCTTCCGGCGCACCTTCATCGTTGGTGTGATCTCACCCTCTTCAATTGAGAGCGGCCTTTCAAGGATAGCAAAGCGGCGTACACGTTCAAAGTTCGCGAGATCCTTTTGCAATCGTCTAATATCTTCATCGATAAGCTTATGAACCTCGGGAATCCTGGTAATATCTTCCTTTGTCTTATAGGGCAGTTTATGTGAATCGGCGTATTCTTTCAATGCGTCGTAATCGGGAACGATCAGGGCGCTAAGAAACATCCGTTTATCGCCGATGAGCACAAACTGATCGATATATTTCGATTGAAGGAACAAATTCTCCAGCGGCTGCGGTGCGATGTTCTTACCACCGGAACTGACAAAAAGATGCTTCTTACGATCAGTAATAACAAGATGACCCGCGGCATCGAAGATACCGATATCACCTGTATGCAGCCAACCGTCTTTATCGATCGTTTCTTCCGTTGCCCGTTTATCATTATAGTAACCCCTCATAATATTCGGACCGCGCGTGAGGATCTCTCCGTCTTCGGCTATCTTTACTTCAACGCCCGGTATAGGTTTGCCGACCGTTCCGAACTTGTAATCGTCCAGCCGGTTCGCGGAAATAACGGGTGACGTTTCGGTCAATCCGTATCCTTCGATGATCTGAATACCGACTGCCTCAAAGAATTCGCCAAGCTCACGCGCAAGTGCGGCGCCGCCGGAAACAAAAAACTTTATCCTGCCGCCTGTCCGCTCTTTCATTTTGCTGAATACAAGCTTGTCGGCAAGGGCATGTTGTCCTTTCAGGATCAACCCGCCTTTTCCTTGCTTCTGTGACCCGGCATGTCTGCGACCGACGTCAAGCGCCCAGTTGAAAATCTTCTGCCGCACCGCCGGACTGCTCTCGACCTGCATCTTGATACGCGAATAGATCCGTTCAAACAATCTCGGAACCGTTGTTACAATCGTCGGCCGGATCTCAAGCAGGTTATCACGAACCGTATCGATGCTTTCTGCATATGCAACGGT
>PWJF01000020.1 GCA_003560935.1 Ignavibacteriales bacterium | reverse complement strand
TGACCATAACGATCGGAAACAACGAACGCCGTTTGTTCGATTATCTTGAACAGAATGAGCGTATCACAATTAAAACATATATGCAGCTCGTAAATATATCCGAACGACGGGCATCGAGAATGTTTGTCAATCTCGTTCGTGCAGGTATCCTGCAGATACATACCGATGAGAATGAAGAGTATTACACTATGAACGGATGACCGGTTATTTTTGGTAGTAGAGCCGCACCAGATCGAATACAACAATTCCGAATGCAACCGCTACGTTAAGCGATTGTTTAGTACCGAACATAGGTATCTCGATTGCATAATCCGCATAGTCGAGAATGTGGTTCGAGATGCCAGTTATTTCGTTCCCGACTATAACGCAGGCGGGAAAAATATCGGGCTTGAGTTTATAATACGGGATGCTATCTGTGGTATGTTCCAGCGCCAGAATGGAAACATTTGCTTCTTTCAGTTGTTGTAATACCTGAATAGGGTCTCTGGCATATTCCCATGGAATTGTCTCTACCGCCCCGAGCGCGGTTTTTCTGACTTCGCTCTTTTCAGGAGTTGCAGTATAGCCCGTGAGATAGAGCTTGCGGAGCAAAGCTCCATCCGACGACCGGAACATGGAGCCGACATTGTACATGCTGCGTATATTGTCAAGAATCGCATATACCGGGGTCCGGTCGGCACGGTTGAGTGTATCGGTAGTAAGGCGAGTCTCCGATATCTCGGAAGGGGAAAGTTTTCGAATACGGTTCATATTGTAAATATAATAAAAAAACCGTATATTTTAAATCTGTCAAAAATCGCGATTAGATATTGAAAAAATTAATTATTGCGATCGATGGTACAGCCGGATCCGGTAAGAGTACCACAGCCCGTCTGGTTGCCCGGCGATTAAACTATTTGCATATCGACACCGGCGCCATGTACCGGGCGGCAGCGTATGCTGTTCTGAAGGAAAACATAAATCCGGACGATAAGAAAGCCGTTGAAGAACTGATTGATCGTTTAAAGATACGGCTGCGGCAATCTAACGGGATGGAAGTTTTACTGAACGATGAGCCGGTCACAAACATGATTAGAACGAACGGTGTCACGGCAATCGTCAGCAAGGTGAGTTCTTATGAACGTGTCCGGGCGAAAATGGCCGAAGAACAACGGACAATGGGAAAAGCGGGCGGCGTTGTGCTTGAGGGACGCGATATCGGGACGGTCGTTTTTCCGGAAGCCGATATTAAATCACGTGATTATCATGATTCGACGCGTGCACTGAGTCCGTTAATAAAAGCAGAAGAAGCGATTACGATAGATACATCAAAAATGACGATAGACGAACAAGTTGAAAAAGTACTGTCGATCATATCGGAAAGACAGAACGATCAATAGTTTTTTAAATTAATAAGCGAGTGATTATGTTGAAAGTGACGGTAGATAGCAGTTCCGGATTTTGCTGGGGTGTGATACGAACAATCGACATCGCAGAAGATGAGCTTAAAAATAACGGCGGTATGTATTCACTCGGTGATGTTATTCATAACCCGATGGAGATAGAACGGTTGGAGCACAAGGGGCTTCGCTCTATCTCTGTCGATGAGTTGAAGAGTATAAAAAACGCACGGGTACTTATCCGTGCCCACGGCGAACCGGCATCGACGTATCAAATTGCGCGTCAAAATAACATTGAAATAATCGACGCAACCTGTCCGGTCGTTACAAAGGTGCAGGAACGTATCAGAAAGTTTTACGACGACGGCTATCAAATAGTTATCTTCGGCAAAATAGAACATGCCGAAGTGATCGGTCTTGTCGGACAGACCCACGGCGAGGCAATCGTTATCCGGTCTGCGGAAGAAATCGACCGGATCGACCTGAATCGAAAGACGGTCTTGTTCTCGCAGACAACAATGGATAAACCGGAGTTTCACAGACTCAAAGAAGTATTGCAGCAAAAGATTGACGAACTGATTGTTGCAAGCATGGAGGATGAAGCTGTCGACTTCCATGCGAAGGATACCATTTGCGGACAGGTATCGGGTCGTGATAAAAAGCTCAAGCAATTTGCTGCCGACAATGACGTCGTCGTATTCGTCGCCGGACGAAAAAGCTCAAACGGAAAAGTATTGTTCAATATTTGTAAGAGTGCGAACCCGCGCACCCATTTTATAGAAAATGAGAGCGAAATCGATTATACGTGGTTCGACGGTGCAGAAACCGTAGGTGTATCGGGTGCAACCTCGACACCGCAATGGCTGATGGACCGGGTGAAATCGTATATAGAAAACGTAAGCGTACATAATCCACTAAATCAATAACCACTAAATAAAAATAATGGAGTTGTTTAAAAAGTTATTGACATATCTCTATCAGAACTTTTCGGGCAACCCCACGCAGCAGGAGGTTTTTTAATGGTCGAAGACTCAAAGTCGAACCCCTTAAATAATGTGAATGACACCGAATATACACAGGAGGAATTCAAAGAACTCGAACAGATGTATGAAAGTACCCTGAACCGTATATCTGAAGGCGAGATTATTAAAGGAAAAATTATACACATTAGGGATGACAGCGTTGCAGTAGATATTGGCTTTAAATCGGAAGGTCTTATTCCCAAAACGGAATTCAATAATGTACAGGAACTCAACATCGGTGATGAGATCGAAGTTGTTCTCGAACACGTAGAAGATCCCGACGGACAGCTCGTGCTATCCCGCAAACGAGCCGATTACATCCGTGCATGGGAACGTGTTCTCCAGGCGTATGATACAGGCGAGGTATTACAGGGGAAATGCGTACGGCGCATTAAAGGCGGTATCGTTGTCGATCTTATGGGAATCGATGCATTCCTTCCCGGATCGCAGATCGATATTCGCCCCGTTCGTGATTTTGACCAGTACATCGGCAAGACAATGGATTTCAAATTGGTAAAAGTTAATCATCCTTTTGAAAATGTAGTTGTATCCCACAAGGTGCTTATCGAAGAGGAAGTTGCCGATCAGCGGAAATCGATACTTGAAGGCCTTGAAAAAGGTCAGATCCTCGAAGGTCACGTCAAAGCGATCACCGACTTCGGTGTGTT
>PWJF01000168.1 GCA_003560935.1 Ignavibacteriales bacterium | reverse complement strand
GATATCGATCATCCATTCCAGACGCTCGCGGATCTGATGACAATTCGTGAAGAGGTTGGAAACAATTTACAAGGACGAAAAATTGCCGTTTCCTGGGCGTATGCACCAAGTTATGCCAAACCGATGTCCGTTCCGCAAGGACTTATAACCCTGATGCCTCGCTTCGGCCTTGGCGTTGTTCTTGCCCATCCTCCGGAATACACGTTGATGAAAAGTGAGATGGAGTATGCTCAAAAAGCGGCAAAAGAGAACGGCGTCAAATTTGAAGTCGTTGATAATATGGATGACGCTTTTAAAGATGCCGATATAGTATATCCGAAATCGTGGGGTATAGAGTCGTTGTTCCATAAACCGGAAGAAGCCCTTGAGATATCGAAAAAATATAAACACTGGATATGTGATGAAGAAAAGATGAAATTGACGAAGAATGAAGCTATATATATGCACTGCCTCCCCGGAGATCGCGGACATGAAGTAACCGACGCAGTGATCGACGGACCGCAATCGAGGGTTTTCCCAGAAGCGGAGAACAGGTTGCATACATGTAAGTCGGTTATGGCGTTAACGATGTGATATATAATGGATATCTTTCAAGAAATTATAAAAGCTCTCGAGCACGAAGACCGTGTGATGCTCGCCACCATCATCTCAACATCGGGATCGACGCCGGCATCCGCGCTTTCGAAGATGCTTGTAAAGGACGATTGTTCTGCGATTGTCGGTACCGTTGGCGGCGGATGTATGGAAGCGGATGTAGCTGAACATGCGAAAATCATCTATCAGAAGAGAATCGCCAAAATCGTTTCATACCGTTTAACAGAAGACGGAATAGAACAGGGATTGATATGCGGGGGGACACTCAACATACTGATCGAGCCGGTCACAAGAGAAAGTATTCCATTACTCACACAACTCCGTGATTTATGTGATGAGGGAGAGGATTGCGTTCTTGCTACAATATTGTCAGAAGACGGAAGTAAGATTGAGAAAACGATCATATCTCATCCCGATTATCAAGATCGTTTACCGGGAAGTGTTAATCCATTTTTTGTAAACGAATTAATTTCGAAACTAACACCAACCGGTGTAGATATCGAAGATCTTGTTCGAAAGGTATATAAACGGGGCGAAACGGAACATCTGAAAACCGAGTCCGGTGAGCTCATACTCGAGCCGATGATGGGGAAACCTTCATTGGTAATTTTCGGAGGAGGGCACGTGTCGAAATACGTTTCGCGTACGGCGACCATGGCAGGGTTTGGTGTAACTGTTGTCGATGATAGGGACATGTTTGCAAATCCCCGGCGCTTTCCCGAAGTCGAAAAAACAATCGCTGTCAGATATGAGGAAGCATTCGAACAGCTCACCATAAAACCCTCGACGTATATCGTCATCGTTACACGCGGACACCGGTATGATGAGGTGGTTCTCGAGCATGCGGTAAAGACACAGGCAAAATATATCGGTATGATCGGCAGTAAAAGGAAAGTATTCTCAACATATCAGCGTTTGGTAAAGCGGGGAACGCCGGTCGAATTACTTAAAAAGATATATGCACCGATGGGACTCGATATCGGTGCGGTAACGGCGGAAGAAATAGCCGTGAGCATCGTTTCCGAAATGATCAAAGTACGCAGAACGGACTCAAAGGAGCTTGCTCATAAATCGGATCCGATGAAACCGTTGTTTTATAAGCTTGAAAAAGATAACAGCACTACCGAATAAATCCATTCTCAAAGGAACAAATGGTATTCTCTATTATTTTAGCTGCCGGTTCATCCGGACGAATGGGTTCTCCCAAAGCACTTCTGGAAATTGGAGAAAATACCTTTTTGCAGCACATCATCAGAATACTTTCTGATCAAAATGTTGAAAATATTATCGTTGTTCTTGGTGCACATGCCGAAGAAATTAAACCAAAAATACCCATATTGCCCGTTACCGTAGTCATCAACGAACAATGGAAAAACGGACAGCTTTCATCTCTCATTGCGGGACTGAATGCAATTGACGAAAGTAAGACGGATGGAGTACTCATCTGGCCGGTCGATCATCCGCTTGTTTCCGGTATCGTGATCGATGAGTTAATAAATGCGTTTGAGAACGATAATGATAAAATAATTATTCCACGATATCAGGGAAAACGCGGACACCCTGTAATATTCCCCAAAAGTTTATTCGACGATTTACGATCAGCTCCCCTTGATGAAGGAGCTAGATCGGTTGTTCATCGCAACGAAGATCTGGTTTATGAAGTCGAAACAAGTGATGAAGGAGTACTACTAAATATAGATACACCGGAGGATTATAAGAAATTTATTGTTAATTAATAAAATTAATACGGTATTATTCGGTGTCATTCGGAGTTCAATTGTTTTTTAATCAATGAGCGGAGCGAATTAATTAAAATATGAGAACAATAAATGTCGATCTTAATTATAAACGGTAGAATAATCACAGCCGAAAATGATTTTACTGCCGATCTCTATGTCGTTAAAGAAGGGGCGATCGATGTGCTTGTAAAGAAAGCGATCGCAGAGGGGAAAAAAGATCCCGTCTACCATGCACTCACCCGTCCCGCGACTGCAGAGGGTGAAGCGGTAAACCGTGCGATTGCACTTGCAACAATGGCGGATGTTCCGGTATATATCGTTCACGTTTCTACCAATGACGGACTCGAGAAGATTGCCGAAGCCCGCGACCGCGGCTATCCGGCATATGGTGAAACATGTCCGCATTACCTTCTGCTCAGTATCGACGACCTCAAGCGACCGGATTTTGAAGGCGCAAAGTATGTTCTCTCACCACCGCTCCGTGAACAATGGCATCAGGAAAAACTATGGGAGGGATTGCAGCGAAACAACCTTCAGCTTGTTGCAACCGATCACTGTCCGTTTAGCTTCAAAGAGCAAAAGACGATGGGACGCGACAGCTTTGCTAAGATCCCGAACGGCGGACCTGGAGTTGAAGATCGCCTGCATTTAACGTATCATCATGGAGTGAACAAAGGACGCATCACGGTCGATCGCTGGGTTGAGCTGGTATCGACCGCACCGGCAAAATTAAATTATAT
>PWJF01000512.1 GCA_003560935.1 Ignavibacteriales bacterium | reverse complement strand
TCCGAGCGTCTCTTTATATTCCGTATCCCAAACGCTTCCGGCGTCAAAAAAGACTGCGCAGCGGATCGATCCGAACCCTATGCCCCCGAACGGAAAAAGCACCCCAAGCTGGTCGATAAACGGGATTCGCAACTCATGACTGGTCAGCCAGAGTTTCTGCCCGCGAAGCGACCATCGCGGGTAGCCGCGTAGGTCCCAGCTTCCGCCCATGAAAAACCGGCGTGCTTCTTCGCCGTGATTGTAAAAAAACTGAAACCGTGAAGCAAACGCCGACCGCTGTCCGAGCCGGTAATAATGCCGGTAGTCCGCCATCAATGTGTAATAATTCACATTTCCGTATTGTATGTCGGTAGTATAGGAAAGACTGAGCAGAAGGCGGCGGCCATCAAGCGGTCCGGTACGTCCCCATAAAGAATTGTCATGAATAAAAGAAACGGAATTCGAAACCATTAACGCTTTCCGCTCGGTAATACCGAAAAAAAGCTGCTTATTCGAATGGCTAAGTGAGGACGTGAATTCGACCCGTTTAAAATGCGAGAGCGGATAGCTGAGCGCAAAATAGCCGCCGAACATCCGCTCATAAAAAAACAAATCCGGGTCGGTGAGATCATACCTTCTGCCGGCAAAATGAAATATACCGTATGTGAAGTTTGTGCGCCGTAATAACGATACACGGGATATCGCGATGTTAAAGCTTTCCAGGAATTCATCCTGCGATTGCGCGGTGTTGTAGATAAGGAAGTTATACCGCTCGTTGCCGAGCATATCGCTTAGGGATATTACAGCTCCACCGCTGGTACCAAAAATCGGATCGGTTGAAATCTGGCTTTGTGCAATATCAAGGGTATAACTTGGTTTGTAGGGTGTAACCTGGGCGTCGATATCGGCGCGAAGTTTTGCTATGTCCCAGTCGTTCAGGGATGGCGGTGTTTCGAATATGGATTCACCCGGTCGATCGGCAAGCATACCGGATACATCGTTAAGCTTGCGGATCTGAAAACTGCCGTGCTCATATGCAGTGAAAAGCAATCCGTCATTATTCGTCCACGAGGGATCGAACGAACCGGTCGTAAAATCAGTAAGGCGGGTGAGAAAGCGCGGGTTCGCCCCGTCCATTTCCATTGACCAGATATTTCGCACACCGTTTCTGTCGGATACAAATACGAGCCGGGAGCCGTCGGGCGACCATGACGGCGATTGATAATTTCTTTTCCCATTGGTAATGGCCGTAACTTCACCCGATTCAATTTCATACTGAAAGAGGTTGTAATAACCGTGTCTTCCATACAACGACCGGTCGGAGCTAAACACGATTATATAACCATCAGGAGACCAGGCAGGGTCACGATCATCATATATATCGTCGGTCAATTGTTGCAGTGATGCATCCGTAACATTGTATATGTAGAGATCCCGATAGCCATTCATATTTACCCCGGCAAATACAAACCGGTCTCCGGCCGGCGACCAGTTCGGGGAATTCAACATTACCAATTCGCTAAAGCGAAGAGTCTCAATACGTTTATCCGATTTGACGTCATACAGATGAATAACGTCACTTTCACCGCTTTTGCTAACAAACGCCAGTATGCCGTCACGAGATATATGGATCGAATTCTGAAATACTCTCACCGATTCGAAATCGCTTGTTCTTTCTCCTTTGATAACGACCTTTGGTTCAGATTTTCTGTCATCAAGGTTAAACCGGAAAAGACTTGTATATCCGGTATGGTTACCGACAAAATACACTTCGCGTTTGCCGTTTATTTCGGTGTAGATTGGGGTGGCATTGAATCCATCTGTAATTATTTTTTCACTAATTCTGCTCGGGTGATCGCTGTCCGCCATTGCCGGATAATATTTTTTCTTAAGATGATACAACCAGCGTTCGTCGAATTCACGGTAATTGAGTCCGATTGTTTCTTTTATGACGTCGCTAAACGATCCCGACCGCCAGAAATTTTCAAGCAATAGTAATACCGCCTCTTCCCCGAACTCTTCGGCGATATATTGGACTGCGTTCTGCCCGAGTTTATACATCAGAAAGGAACCGTAATATCGATCGATGTTTGAAAGTCCTACGATATAATCGTTCAGAACCGCATCACGTATCATCATATCCGCTTGAGTATCCCACTCCGTCGACCAGTATTCGGCAAGTCCTTCAACGAACCAGAGCGGCGGCAATCTATCCGCAGGTTTCCGCCTGTCACGCAGTACCTGCTGAAGCTTGCTCGTCATAAATACGTGTACAAGTTCGTGCCTTATCACGTGTTCGAATTGCGCAAGCGAGCCGTTGAACGGAATGACGACCCGGCCTTTAATAAATTCAAAAAAACCACCGACTCCTTCGGGAATAAAACCGGGAGTGACGTTTGTCTCCTGAAAATGTAAATGGGAACTGTAAAATATAAGCGGTATACGCCGCAATACGGTGTGATTAAATTTCTCTTCGAGCAGTTTAAAACTTTCTTCAGCGATATAGGCACCGCGTTCGGCGAGATCCTGCATCTCGGAGTAGTAATATATATCGAAATTTTCGGTCTGCAGTGTCTTCCAGTCAAAGTCGGTGTACTGAACTTTGTTGCGTCCGAACCAGTAGAATTGCCCGTAAGCACACTCGGCAGCAACCAGGAGTGCGATAGCGGCGGCAATAACCCTCAATCCGTTCATCACATACTTCCGTTCATAGGTGTATAGATAATCCCTTATACTTTAATTTTAGCAGAACTTCGGAGAAAGTCAAGATTAAATACGAACCTCGATTCCTATATTAAAAACCCTTGGTAAACCCATCTCCCAGTCCGGCGTCAACCCTCCCGAACCGCCTGCGACATTACTTAAATTCCAAATGTTCATAATATCCAGATATACAAGCCCCTCCGTAAATGATTTTGAGAACCGCACGTCAATCCGCCGGTATTCGGGGAATTTATCGCGGTCGTCGCCGCCGCCGTAATAAAACCCTCTTCCGTACAGCGCTCGCAGATTGCCGATATACCCGTTACCGATATTATACTCAAAAACCGTGTTCACGGTGAATGTTTGCGAATTCGTCCGCTGATAGGGTCCCC
>PWJF01000110.1 GCA_003560935.1 Ignavibacteriales bacterium | reverse complement strand
ATCGGTTACAATCGGTTACGTACGGTTAAAAACAGTTACTAACGGTTAGTATCGGTTGCTGGCAGGTGCCAATCATCAACGAAACTGTTAGCAACCGATATTAACCGATAGGAACCGATTAAACGACACAAAATAATAACCGCGGGGACGACAAAAGTCAACGCTCTTAATACAAATCCCGGTCTATCTGATCATGAATTTGATATACTCCAGTGCTTCGATGATTTCCCTGATATCGTGGCGACTGCGGACGCTGAATTCCTGTGAATCGAGACGACGCTCAAATCTTCTGTCTCTATACTGCTCGATACCTTCCGGTGAACTGATCTCCACGGTAATCCCGTGACCTGTTGCCACCTCAAAACCCAGGAAAGTAATTTGTTCGCGGGAACCTCTCCGGAATCTGCTGTCGCGCACCGGCACTTTGTAAATACTCCGTGAAGCGTTTATGGTCATCACCCCGTCACTGTCAATGTCCGTGATGATCGATATTTCCAGCCGGTCGTTAATGTACTTGATTGCTTCCCCGATGCTTTCATAATCCCGCTGTTGTGTCATTTTCCAGTCGAGAAACTCCTCGATTTCCGCTGCGGTCCGGTCAAGCAACGCTCCCTTTATATAGTACAGAGCCCGTACGCTTGGTTTTACCCGGGTAAAGGAGTGAACGTTGAACTCCACCCTCGGGACATACCGGTCATATCGCCCCCGGTCGTCATCGGATACACGGATACACCAATCGCCGTAGACACGCACCTTACCGTCGCCCGACCAGTCATACGATGAAAACTCTGCCTCGATAATATTCACACGGTACATTCTGGAAGGGGCGTTGACCGTCATTATCCCGTTTTCGTCAAGACCAAGTATTACAGAATACGCAAGATTATCGTTGATATAGGTAATTGCCTCTCCTATCGTTCGATATTCCGGTCTCCTTTCCGGTATAGGGAGCACGGTGTTCATCCATTGCTGGCGGGGATCGTCATGCGTAAAATGATCCTGGATCCGCCTGAACGCATCGATAGCTTCAAGAGCCGTCCGTCTTGACGGACTGGAAAAGGAGTTCCGGTGAGTTACGTCGGTCAGTCTCCCATGTCTGAACCGTTTGATATTATAATTCCCCGCCACCCGGACTCGGTGATCGCTGGCGTTGTAATTAAAAGAAACATCTTGTATTGGGAATTCTACGATCCGCCTGGGAGTCACAATGCGTACTGTTCCGCTGTCGTTGATGCGGGCGACCTGGGAATGAGAGAGTCTGGAATTAATAAAGTCTATCTCATTTTCCAGTTCGGTGCGGAAGGAGTTATCATCCGGCCATACCGGGGATGAAAATAACAGACAGAGCAGTACAATCGTCAATCGTTTCATGAGATCATACCTCCAAGGTGCTGAAATTATTCTCGGTTTGACAGAATATTAGGCGGTTACTCCGCCCTAAAGTAAGGATTTATACGGTTGTGGCAGCAGAATGTTGCGATTGTGGAGGAGCAACCAGATATATGACAGAACTAATGGTTACTTTCGGTTACTAACGGTTGCTGTCGGTTACTGTTGGTTGCGTTGAGGATTGGCTCTTGCCCGCAACCGTTAGTAACTGTTCTTAACCGTTCTTAACCGATTTTAACCGAGATTGTAAAATAATATCTTTGGTTTTCTGCAAGCATTTCACTGTTTAGACAACAAGTACCGTTACCTCCTAATTATTACATTCGTAACCGGATGTGTACTTCCGTATTTTCATTACCGGAGACGGTAACTTCTTGGAGGGCGGCATAAGGATCTTCGTAGATATATTGAACTACCTCATTCCCCGATGTCCGGGTATCTTTTATATGCACACCCCCGTGCCAGACCTTAAGTTTGTAACTACCCGGCGGAACATCTTCGAGTGTGAAATTGCCGTTCTCATCGGTTATTGTGTAATACGGATGTTCCGCGACGACGATAAACGCGCTCATCCACGGATGTCCGGCGTCGCAGGTTGCATGGTATATACCGGGCCGGTCAAAGAGAGCCGGACGGATGGAGGTCTGTTGCCCTTGTACCGGCTGCGCAATATTGAATACCGTTCTCCCGTCGTCGATATGGTACG
This sequence comes from Ignavibacteriales bacterium, assembly GCA_003560935.1. Taxonomy (GTDB): domain Bacteria; phylum Bacteroidota; class Ignavibacteria; order T3Sed10-11; family T3Sed10-11; genus T3Sed10-11. The sequence continues at coordinate 985 of PWJF01000110.1, read as the reverse complement.
CGCGGACGTTATGCAGCACTTCATCGCTGTTCCTTATTACGAGTTGACCGCCATAAGGCACAATGACAACATGCGGGTTGAAGTGGCACTCCTTTTGGTCGAGCAAAACAGGTACCGTCAAGTCGACCCTTTTTCCTCCGGCAACGTTCTCCAGATAGACGACGGCATTTTTCAATCCGTTATCTTTTCCAACCGATAACCGGGGAGACGGAGTCGTTGCACCGCAGCACTGTACATCCTTGTGGACGGTTAATTGCGGGACGGGAGGGACTGCGCCCTCGAGCGATACCCGTCCCGTTATCGTCCCGTTGTTTCCGGGCGGAATGGTCCTCCCGGACGATTGTGAATAGGCGAATTGAAATGAAAGACAAATAAGAACGATATAAAGATAAATATTCATTTATTATTTAACTCCGTTACGTCTGACGATCTATTCAGACCGTATTGTTCATAATACGACCGGTATCCGAGCAGCCTTGCCAGTGGTACGATCATGAAGTTAACCGGTTTCCGGACCAGCAGCGGCGGATCTTCGGGACGATGTGAATCGAATCGCTTGCCGAACATCGCCATCTGCAATATTACCTTCGGGGGACGCATGTTGTTTTCCGATTCATCCATATAGCCGTACACCTGATTCAGGTAGACTACAAACTCGACCGGGATATCGCCCCGCACCACCACGGTGTCGCCGGTCGGATTATACGGTTTATGCACCATACCTTTCGGAATCGTAATCTGCTCGCCCGGTTCCATTGTGTGTTCGACACCGTTGGCAAGAATTGTTAATGTGCCGGATTCGACGATAAACGTTTCCTCGAATCCTGTATGATAATGAACCGGCGGTCCCTCCGCAAAAGGAAGAAGTGTCATTTCCATATGCACAATATCCTCTTCCTGACCGATGATAGTCATTGTATTGCCACCTTTCTCACTATATAATATATCCCCCGGTTCGAAATAGGTCAGCACGTCGGATGTTCTT
>PWJF01000442.1 GCA_003560935.1 Ignavibacteriales bacterium | reverse complement strand
CGGTACACTTCACGGTAAGACCGACCGTACCATTCTTGTCAGCGGGCATTTCGATTCATGGGGAAGATCATCGCCGGGTGCGAATGATAATGCATCTTCGATCGGTGTGCTGCTGGAAATCGCCCGTACGATCAGGGAGTATGAGTGGAACTCGACAATTGTGTTCGTCGCATTTTGTGCGGAAGAACGGGGATTGCTGGGATCGCAATATTATGTAGAGAATACCGATTTGAGTAATCTGGTACTCGCCATTAATATGGATCCGGTGGGATATGACATGTTATTTGTATCCCCGATGCCCGATTTTCCGCCGCTTGCGTATCAGCGGGAATTTATGCGCCTGGCTCGCGCATACGGTATAAGCAATACAGTCGTCGATCCGATGCAGGTACTTGTCCCGCGGTATCTTCCGCTCGGGTTCGGCGCCGACCACATGTCTTTTCTCGATGCCGGATATACCGCGTTCTCGATTAACAATACTCTGCTTGGATGGAATTATCACTCTACTCATGACAGATTGGAGTACATCGATCCCGGGACGTTACATGCGGCGGCGAGGATGATTATTGCTTTTCTTCTGGAATATGATGATAATAAGGAACCGCCGGCGCTCGATTCGCCGGTATATATCGCGCAACCAATCATAGGTAATTTCTACGTGTTTATTACGAACCAGTATTTGCTCATTCTGTTGAGCTTATCGTTTGGTGCGTTGTTGTATTTTGGAATTGCGGAACGGCATTTTATTAAGAATATGAATCCGTTCGGTTTTATTATCGTTTTCCTGAAAATGTCGTTGCTGGCAATCATCCAGGTCATGTTCATTTTCCTTCCGGTATTCGGCGGGATGATCCTTGAACATACGCTCTATCCGTGGATGGCTAACCCGCTTTTATATATGGTGATGGGCATTGCTTCGGGTATGGTCGGTTTGTTTTTCATTATCCAGATCGCAAAGCTGATGAAACTTGAGCCCGGAGAGAAACAATTAAAGTACTGGGCTATACTCATACTGTCGTTCTATACGGTCCTTTCGGTTACATTTCTCGGTATCGATGTTGCATATTACTTTGCGGCTCCGCTTTTATTGTTTCTCGTTTCGCTTCGTATTTCGGGAACCGTATGGTCGCTTATCATCGGTGGTGTGGGAATATTCCCGCTGCTCGGATCGGTCGGACCGACGCAGATTTCTATGGTTATTACATTGCTTGGCGTTACGATCCCGGTGTTTACACTTATGCTTACCGTGTTCGTTTTATCGTTTCCGTTCATCTTTTATTTTGCTGCGGTACTACAGGGTGAAGACGGAGTCGCCGGGAGTGTACGTAATGCACTTTCACATACCGCAGCTCCCGCAATCGTCATGCTTTGTTTTATCGGACTCTTTTACTGGGCGTCAACGATGGATATCTATAATGAAGATAATCCGCAGCTCGTTAACCAATCGGCTTTTTATGATCTGGATACCGACGAAGGGACACTTGTCCTGGCATCCTATGATTATTTACCCCTTATGCAGGATAAAATTTCAGGTCAGTTCATCGAACCAGATGATATCATGGTGATATATCCCCTGGAAGTCGATCCCGGTTTGACGGATCTCATTATCGAAAGTGAAATATCCGGCGATACGTTGTTGCTTTATTTCTCTATGTCTGAACCCGCATACCGGGATTTTATAACCATTCAAGCGAGCAGCGGTAACGAGTTTGATGTAATAAGCAGCGCGTTTGATGACCGGCGAAGCGACAGAATGAATTACTATCTCAATGTTCTGTCCGCGGAAGGGGATTTCAGAGATACCGTCATTGTAAGACGCGAAGCGCCCGTGACGCTGCAGTATACGGTTCATACATATGATGCATCGGAACAACCGCGATTGAGCGGGTTAACGCATCCTCTTGCATTCCGGTATTACCAGAGAATGCTGGCGGTTATTGAAGTCGAATAAGATAGCATATGCGAACCATCAGCGATGCCGAACTTATCAAACAAACGCGTGACGGTCTTGTCAGTGGATTCGAAATGCTGGTGCGGAGATACCATCCCCGGTGTATGCGGCTTGCAACGGGTATGCTGAACAACAAGGAAGAAGCGGAGGAAGCGGTCCAGGATGCATTTATGAAAGTATATTCGCATATGGATTCGTTCCGGGGCGATGCTAAATTTTCTACGTGGTTGTACAAGATTCTTTATAATTTATGTTATACCCGTTTACGGTACAAGAAAACCTTTGTAGATGTTTCGATTGTTGAAGATCGTTATGAAAACAGATTATTAAACAGCGCAATCGGCGAATCCGAAACGAAAATTATTGAGGTTAAGGATCTTGCCGAAAAAGTAACCATGGTATTGCATGAGTTACCCGAACGATATAAAACGGTTATGCATTTATTTTATATCGAAAATCTAACACTCGAGGAAATTGCAAACATTATGAACATAAGCCGGAATAGTGCTAAAGTACGGTTATATCGCGGACGAATGTTGTTGCGAGATATGGTTGCTCAACAACTCGGAGAGGATGTGACGACATGAAAACTTCTCATCTATCTGAATATGAAATACAACGACTGCTTGATCTCTCAACTCAAGAACGTGAGAATGATAACGCATTTCTTCACGTGCGCTCATGTACGGTTTGTGGGAAACGATTCCGCAGTTTGGAGTTAGTACATGAAACGTTGTTAAAGCGGCAGGTCGGGCCGGCGGATGAAGTACAGGTCGGACGTGTTATGACACGGATACGTTCGGGACGGACGGAGTCGCTTATGGTTCCTATTCTTCAACGGTTTGCCTACGTTGTCGCGATGGGTCTTGTACTCGGGATCATCGGGGTGATCTTTTATTATTATGATATCGTTGATGTATCTGAACTGCGCACTCCGGCAGAGGAAGCGACCGGCGTTTTCCGGGAGTATTTCAAGATTATGCAAAATCAATTTGCATCGTTTGGCGGTTCACTAACGGGTGTGTACGACAGGATATTCGGTGTTGAAACGATTCCTATTCTTACCTTTACTGCGTTGTTTTTAGTTCTATTGGCGGCACTTGACCGGTGGTTTCTTTCACCTATGCTGCGGCGCGGAAGAT
>PWJF01000318.1 GCA_003560935.1 Ignavibacteriales bacterium | reverse complement strand
GTGTTGTAAATACATTCAACTCATCGCCGTTGCCATCGACCGTAAATTGTATTTCGACGCCTGTACTCTTTCCGATCCAGTTGCGCTGCATGATCTTGGTTTTTTCCGGCCAATCGATGCGGTCGAGGTCTTCCAGAAGCTCGTCGGCGTAATCGGTAATTTTGAAAAACCACTGCACCAGATCTTTTTTAATGACCTGTGTTCCGCAGCGTTCACAAAATCCTTCAACGACCTGTTCGTTCGCAAGCACTGTTTGACAACCGGGACACCAGTTAACGGGCGCTTTGGCGCGATACGCCTTACCGGTTTTATACAGCGTGAGGAACAACCACTGCGTCCACTTATAATATTCGGGAACAGAAGTATCTATCTCGTACCGCCAATCATACATCGTACCGATCCGTTTGAGCTGAATGCGGATATCGTTAATATTTTCCTGCGTGCTTTTACGCGGATGTATACCTGTTTTCACCGCAGCATTTTCCGCCGGAAGACCGAACGCATCATATCCCATCGGCTGAAAAACCCTACTTCCCTGTAATTTTTTAAACCGCGCCCAGGTATCGGTCGGCCCGTAATTAAACCAATGACCGATATGTAATTTTGCCGCTGAGGGGTAAATAAACATCACCAGACAATACAATTTGTTGGATGCGTCACGCACATCAATATGGTAGGTGCCTTCTTGTTCCCAGCGATCCTGCCATTTTCGCTCAACCTCACTCGGATTATACTTCATAGTATATATCGGATCCTAATATAAAATCGATCGATAAACTCAAAATACGTTAAGTTAGTAAAATTACGTAATTTAGGCAGATTAGTCAAATTGAAACCTACATTGTCTTTAAGACAAGGGCGGTAATATCGTCGGACTGGTTGGTTGGATCGGCATATTCCTGCACGGATTGGATTACTCTGTCAAGGATAGATTTCGCCGGTTCTGGAGCATGAGTTCGGAGGATTTTCTCAAGCTCTTCTTCCCCAAATTCTTCATTTTGCGAATTCATAGCCTCACTGATCCCGTCGGTGAACATCACAACAATATCTCCCGGTTGCAGTGAAATAACCTCATGTTCATACGTTACAACGGACTTCAGCACTCCAAGAATCATTCCCCCTTTATCAAGACGGTGAACCGTGCTATCCGCTTTCAGATAATACGGCGGGTTATGTCCGGCGTTTACATACTTCAATGTGTTTTCCTTTGTATCCAAAATAGCCCAGAAAAAGGTAATGAATTTATCCGCCGACGTGTTGTCATATATCAGATCGTTCACGCGGGCGGTTGCATCTGCTATGGTAATATCAAGCGGCGCCAGTGCGCGTATGGTCGCCTGCAGATTGGACATCAGCAACGCAGCGGGCGTTCCCTTGCCCGCTACATCTGCAATGACGAGTAAATACCGGTGATCGTCAAGCTGCACCATATCGAAATAATCTCCTCCGACTTGTTTCGATGCGATCGTCTTTGCCGCAATCTGATAATTTTCAATTCCGGGCAACGATTTCGGTAAAAGTCCCCGTTGTATTTCGTGTGCAATTTTTAATTCCTCTTCGAGCCGCTGCTTTTCAAGAGTCTCTTCGAATAGACGAATATTTTCCAGAGAAATCATTGCAAGGTTGCCAAGAGAAGAGAGAAATTCGAGATCTTTTACGGAGTATGGTACTCCTGCCATCCGTTTGCCGAGAAGCATTACCCCTCGCGTTATCCCCTGTATCGTCATCGGGACGATAATCGCGATGTCGTATTCATTAAGACACCGGTGTGTGTCCGGTTCGAACAAGTCTTTATTATCCGCAACGATCTCCGGTTTTTCACATATTAGAAGATCCAGTAATACGGACTGCTTCACTTCTTTTACCGGTAATCGTGATGCAATGACTTCGGCCGAATCGTTATTTTTAACCGCGATCAGATATCTGTTTGTACCGAGATGACCGAGTAACGAAAAGACAAGTACCTTCACGAGCTGATCACGCTGAATGACCGCACCGAACTCCTTGCTCATTTCAAACAGCGTGTTGAGCTCCTGAATTCTGCTGTCGAGATTGCGGTTTGCGGTTTTCAATTCTTCGAGTATCGAGGTCTTCTCGATCGCCGTTGCGGAGATATTTACCAATGAGCGGAAGAATATTTCTTCAGACGGACTGAATTCTTTATCTCCATAACGTTTACCGAGACAGACTATGCCGATCAGTTTGTTCCGTACCGTTAAATCCAACATGTGCGTAATGCCGCTGCCGCAGATACTGGTAAGCCAGGGAAATTGTTTATCGTCGATTGAGCTGACGGTGATCTCCAAATCCGGCTCCGGAGAAATTTTCAGGTACTCATTTTCTTTTATTTCATGAATCCCTTTCACTTTTGCGACGCGAAAGTTATCGCCATCCTCCCGCAGCAATATCATCCCACGGGTAAAGCGCAGCTTTCCCATTAAAGTGAAAAGAATATTATTGAGAATAAAATCAATATCGAACGAGGAGTTAATGGTGCGGGTAAACTCTACCAGCGGTTGTAATTCAAACGGCGAGCTTGGTTTTGTTGTGGTGCTGGATAAGGACATTAGTGTGATGATCGTAAATATTTCGTCAGGATTACTTTGTTCATTATCCCGGGCTGGATCTTATATTCAACCTTGTCCATGAGGGATTTCATAAGATACATGCCGAATCCGCTGCGATTGTAGCTTTTAATATGTTCTTTCATATCGGGCATTTTTACGGAGTCGGGTTCAAACGGCATACCGTGATCTTCGATCATTATTTCAAACGTATTATTTCGTGCTTTTAATCTCAGGTGAATAGGATAATCTCCTGCATATTTATATGCGTGTTTGATTATATTCGTGCACGCTTCATCGACGGCAAGGGTTATTTTGCTTACATCATCGTCGCTAAATCCGAATTTCTTAGCTTCGCTTGATACAAAGTCTCTCACCCTGGTCAAGTAAGACGTTTTACTTTTTATAGTCAATTCTTTCAAGTTTTGTCGTTTCAAATTCTGTTTCACGATTACTGGTTCTCCTGAACCTGATCATTTAACGGCAGACCGATCGTCATTCTGCTGGGCATTATTAAATTTATCTATCGCCTCCTGCTCCTGCT
>PWJF01000481.1 GCA_003560935.1 Ignavibacteriales bacterium | reverse complement strand
GGGATATTCCGCCCCGACTTAGCAATATTTTTATCGTTCTTTGCAAGCACCAATGTAGTCTTTGTCGAGTCGAGTCCCAGTGCGGATAAAACCGATAGCATCTGTTTTGTTTTCGGTTCATCCCATGAAAAGTCTTCCACTATGCGAAGCTGCTCATCGCGGATTTTCTGCGAGAGCGCCGACTTGCGTGCCAGCTCTTTTACTTTTTGCGGAAGTCTGAACGAGTAATCCCGCGGTTTCGGTCCATGAATTGCGCCGCCGCCTACCCACAATGGTGAACGGATAGTCCCGACACGGGCACGTCCGGTTCCTTTTTGTCGCCACGGCTTTCTGCCCCCGCCCCGCACCTCAGAGCGCCCCTTCACTTTATGGGTGCCCTGTCGCTGCGATGCAAGATACAAACGGACCGCCTGATAGATCGCATGATTATGCGGTTCGATACCGAATATCTCATCGGGTAAATTTACTTTTTCACCGGTTTTGGTGCCGTCAATTTTATATACTTCGAGTTCCATAGCACGCTTTATTTTTTAGTAATTCTAACCAAACCGTTAATCGATCCGGGCACCGCTCCTTTAATGAGGACCAGATTCGACTCCGGAATAATTTTTACGATTTTCAAATTTCGAACAGTTAATTTTTTGCCTCCCATTCTTCCCGCCATTTTCATACCCTTAAATACTCTGGATGGATATGAACTGGAACCGACCGAGCCGGGTGCGCGTAGACGATCGCTCTGCCCGTGTGTTCGAACACCGCCGGCGAAACCATGGCGCTTAACGGCTCCCTGGAAACCTTTCCCTTTCGTCAATCCGGTAACGGAGACGGAATCACCGACTTCGAATATGGAGACGTCAATCGTATCGCCGACTTTCTTATCGGAACCGTCATCTTCGATACGAATTTCTTCAAGCCGGCGCGTCGTTTTTACATTTACCTTTTTAAAATGACCCTGCAGCGGTCTCGTTACTTTTTTCCCGGGCACTTCATCATACCCGATCTGCAGAGCATCGTAACCGTCGTTCTCTTTGGTTTTTACCTGCACAACAGTGCATGGACCCGCCTCTACAACCGTACAGGGAATCTGTTCACCGGTTTCATCGAAGATACTGGTCATTCCTAATTTTTTACCTAATAATACTGCACTCACGATAGAGTCTCCTCGTCGAGTTAAAACGACTTTAAACTATTACTATCACGTGAACTTATTTACAGGGCGATCAAACTTTCACTTCGACGTCGACGCCGGCGGGCAATTCAAGCTTCATTAACGAGTCTACGGTCTTGTTTGTTGAATGAAGAATATCAATCAACCGTTTGTGTGTTCGTATCTCGAATTGCTCACGTGATTTTTTATCGACGTGCGGCGATCGCAGCACCGTGTAAATTGTTTTCTTCGTCGGCAGCGGTATCGGTCCCGACACTACCGCACCCGTCGATCGAACCGTTTTTATTATTTTTTCAGCCGACTGATCGATCAAATTGTGATCGTATGATTTTAATTTTATGCGAAATTTCTGACCACGCATACAGAATACTATCCTTCGTTAGTTACGCAACCCTAGCTGTCGGGAGCAAAAAAAAGCCCCGCTTTTTATCGGGGCTTCGCTGCTCTCGTAGAGAGGGCAGCGTGCAACCTTTTATTCAATGATCTTTGTTACAATTCCCGCACCGACTGTCCTGCCGCCCTCACGAATTGCAAAGCGGAGGCCTTCTTCCATAGCGATCGGTGATATCAGGTCCACGGTCATGTTGTCAACGTTATCACCGGGCATAATCATTTCGGTCCCTTCGGGAAGATGTGCAACACCGGTCACGTCGGTTGTACGGAAGTAGAACTGCGGGCGGTATCCGTTAAAGAACGGTGTATGACGTCCGCCCTCCTCCTTCTTCAACACGTATACCTGAGCGGTGAATTTTTTATGCGGTGTAATCGAACCTGTTTTCGCAACGACCATACCGCGCTCGAGATCATCCTTTTCGACTCCGCGGAGAAGCAAGCCAACGTTATCGCCGGCAATTGCTTCATCAAGAAGCTTGCGGAACATCTCGACACCGGTGACTACCGTTTTCTTATGTGCGCCAAGACCGATCACTTCGACTTCCTCTCCAACTTTAATCTTTCCACGCTCGACACGACCCGTACCGACGGTACCACGACCGGTAATTGAGAATACGTCTTCAACCGGCATCAGGAACGGCTTGTCGGTTTCCCGCTCCGGTAACGGAATATATTCATCGACCGCTTTCATAAGTTCCATAATAGATGCGAATACCGGATCATCCGGAGACACATCCGGCTTTATAGCGGCTTCCATCGACTGGAGTGCGCTTCCGCGAATGACGGGGATATCATCACCGGGGAATTCATATTGTTTCAACAGATCACGAACTTCAAGCTCGACAAGATCAAGAAGCTCGGGGTCGTCGACCATATCGACTTTATTCATATAGACAACAATTTTCGGTACACCGACCTGACGCGCGAGAAGAATGTGCTCACGCGTCTGCGGCATAGGACCGTCGGTTGCTGCGACGACGAGAACAGCGCCGTCCATCTGCGCCGCACCGGTAATCATATTCTTGACATAGTCAGCGTGACCGGGACAGTCAACGTGAGCATAATGCCGGTTCTCCGTAGCATACTCAACGTGCGCTGTTGCAATCGTAATACCGCGTTCACGCTCTTCGGGCGCGTTATCGATGCTGTCAAAAGATCGTACTTCGGACAAACCTTTTTTTGCAAGCACCATAGTGATTGCTGCTGTCAGCGTGGTTTTTCCATGGTCGACGTGACCAATCGTTCCGATATTGACGTGCGGCTTACTGCGATCAAATTTCTCTTTAGCCATCTACGTTTCTCCTTGTTTGAATTTTAATTGACCATTTTTTAGACATTCTTACGTTAGCCGGCCGCTGCAACCTTGCCCGTCGTTTTTTCGATAATACTCTCACCGAGTGATTTCGGCACTTCTGCATAATAGGCGAACTGCATTGAATAGAGCGCCCTGCCCTGTGTCATCGAGCGAAGCGATGTAGCATAACCAAACATTTCGGACAAGGGCACACGCGCGCGAATCACCTGTGCATCTTTACGCGGTTCTATACCCTT
>PWJF01000167.1 GCA_003560935.1 Ignavibacteriales bacterium | reverse complement strand
TTGACGGAGAAAATAGTTCAACCAAAGTTCCTGTTAAACCCGTAATTAATGAATAGGCAAAGACTAATTCAAGGGTTAGCACCTTTTGATTTATGGGATTAAACAGTCCGTAGAAATAGAATGCTGAAAAGCATAAAATAAATGCGGAAATGAAAAAAGTTAACGAGCCCTCAAACGTCCGCTGGGATCCGGTATAGGCAAGGGCCAGTTTAATCCTGCCATACTTCTTGCCGACTAATGAGGCGAAGGTATCACTGATAATCATGATCAAAATGCCGCAAATCGGAAAATAGAGCCTATCAGGCGCAAATACGGCAAAGACGGCAATGAGCACCGTTATGGAGATGCTGTAGTGGAAGGGGCCCTGTAAACGCCCTACAGTTTCTTCGCCCTCTTCACTGATCGATTCATACAATTCTTGCAGTTTCTTGATAGAACTGTCCCTGGAGCTGAAATAGACAACAATAGTCATGCTTAGGGCTATAAAAACTGCATGCAAGGGTAATATAAAAAAAGGAACGATCAGTACTACCAGGCCCGAGAATAGATGGACTATCTTGCGGGCTACAAATTTGGAAATCAGATCTTTCTTTTTAAGATAAACGGGGACCAAGATGGTGATCAGCACATAACCATAGGCGATACCAACGAGGACTAAATCTGACAAGAAATCAACTAATGTATAGTTTGCAATAGTTTTAAATAATATGTGCATATAAGTAATTATTTCTTTCTCAAGTATAGATACGTATTTCAAACCTCGAATAAGATTCCTATATCAACAAATCCACCATGAGAACACATTTCCACCTTCACCAATTATTTCGGTCGCTTTACTTTCCGATATTGGCTCTGTATCTGGCTCGGTTGATTCACGAACTAAAACTTGCTCACTACCTGGTAGTTGAAATACATCAATACGACCACCTTCAACTCCAACTTGTCTACCAACAATTTCCAATTCAGACTGAACGAATTGCGGATCAGCTTCAATCCAATCCTCCGAATGTTGCTCCGGTTGAATCTCATTTGATGGTATTCTTTTGAGTATCGAATCAGTTGCTTGCCAAACAACAAATCTTGCCATACAGTAATTTTACTTGATGGTTATGAATTAATTATATCGAAATGCATAACATTTGAAAGGTTGGTTATTAACCCGTATTAGATGCCGATATATGTACAGGGTAGTTTATAAGAAACCTAATATTTATGGCAATAAAAAGCAAGGTGCATATATAGAAATATCATTTTAAAAGTAACCCCGGATGGTGTACTGAGACTGTATGAAAATTCAATTCCGAATAAAAAGTTCATAAAGTGAGAGATGGCATACTCCTCCTTTGCCATCTTCCACTCGTATTTCTGTATCCGATCTTGCAAGATGGTAAATGCTTCGATATTAAGGAGTCTATTTTAAATTAGTTCACACTCATGTTCACAACCAAAACCGGATACATTACCACATTATGAAAAAATTTGTTAAATTGATAAATATGACTATTTAGAGTTGTCATATCAATCAAAAGAACAATATTGTCTAAGAGTTGAATTATGGAGGCAGAACCAACAGAATTTCTTTCCGATCGTGAGACTGAAAAGGTTATTTCCCGGATAGTACACAACGCTCTTGAAGAAGATATTGGAAAAGGAGATATCACTGCTTTATCGATAATTCCTGCCGATTTTGAAACTGAAGGAAGAATAATCATGAAAGAAGACGGGATCATTGCAGGTCTTGAAGCTGCATACCTGACTTTTACCACTCTCGATCATAACATTCAATTCGAAAAGTATTTTATTGACGGAGAATGTGTAAAAAAAGGTGACATCATTGCAAGGGTCAAAGGCAAAGGCAGAGCGATAATAAGCGGAGAACGCGTGGCACTGAATTTTCTCCAGCGAATGTCGGGAATTGCTACCGCGACCCGCGTATTTGTTGAAAAGGTCGGGGGAACAAAAGTAAAAATACTTGATACAAGAAAAACCGCCCCCGGTTTGCGAATAATTGATAAATGGGCGGTAAAAATTGGTGGAGGGGTAAATCATCGTTTCGGTCTGTACGATATGGCTCTTATCAAAGAAAATCACATATACGCGGCGGGTAGTGTCAGAGAAGCCGTTCATCGAGTACGTGCTCGCTATCGGGATATACGGATAGAGGTTGAGGTGAAAACCCTTGATGAACTACATGAAGCACTCGAGGTAAAGCCGGATCGAATACTACTCGATAATATGGATTTGAATAAACTGAAAAAAGCCGTTGAGATAGTAAACGGAAAAGTATCTCTTGAATCATCGGGAGATGTTACATTAGATAATGTCGCGGATATTGCACATACAGGTGTCGATTTCATATCGGTTGGTTCTCTAACCCATTCTGTCAAAGCTCTGGATATAAGCTTATTATTGAATAATAAAATCGATTGATGGAGAAGAAAAATGCATGTTAAAGGCGCAGGCACGGTAGATGACATATATCAGGAAATGAAGAAAAAACTCAGCAAGGTTGTACCGCTCATTGAACTTCGGTATAAGGCGGAATTAGTACATGAAATACTCATGTTAAAAAAGGAAAGAAACGCGGTTATCCTCGGTCATAATTATATGGAACCGGCATTGTTTCATACTGTCCCGGATTATACGGGAGATTCGCTCGACTTAAGCAGGAAAGCGTCAGAAACCGACAAGGATATTATCGTTTTTTGTGGAGTCCGGTTCATGGCCGAAACGGCTAAGATATTGAATCCCTCGAAAAAAGTTTTGTTGCCTTCGAATAAAGCAGGATGCTCCCTCGCCGAAAGCATTACCGGAGACGATGTAAGAAGGTTGAAGAAACGATTTCCGGGTGTGCCGGTGGTAACGTATGTTAATACCTATGCGGATGTAAAAGCTGAATCCGATATTTGTTGTACATCGAGTAATGCAGTAAACGTCGTTAAATCTCTCGATACTGAGTCCGTCATCTTTATTCCTGATGAATACCTTGCAAAGAATGCAGCCCGTGAAACGGAAAAACATATAATCTTTCCGACCATAGATGATGAGCAGCGGAAAAACGGCGGGGAGAAAGAAGATATCTCACTGGATTATCAAATTATCGGATGGAGAGGGCGA
>PWJF01000553.1 GCA_003560935.1 Ignavibacteriales bacterium | reverse complement strand
TGACCTGCAACGACCTCGGCGCAGCCGCCCGGAAGTCCCCGTTGCGAGCGGCACACGGGCTTGTGGAAACGCGCACGAAGCCGCGGGCATCGCTGGGGCCCAGCCACCTAGTGCGTTCGCAGAGTGGGAACAGCGGTACAACTACGACGCTGGAGCCTGAGCGACGGCAACTCGCGCCGGACGTAAACACCTGACCGTGCTAGGTGGTCCGACGCGCAGGGGCTTCCCTGAGCGCACCCACGGCACTTCGAGGCCCCTCGCGATCCTGGCCGGCCAGACCGGCCGTTGCCTTCGCACGACCCTTTAGGTATTAGTAGTACCAGTCGATAGTGTGAAGTACACTGTGAACTAGATTGAGGTGCGCCTAGTGGGCCCGTTCTCACCCGAGAGACTAGACGAGGTCGCGCTCGCGAGGGCCCCCCTCGTTCAGGTACTCGCGCAGATCCGCTTCGCGAATGACCCAGACGTCGCGGAGCCGACACGCGCACGTCAACTGAAGCACCGCCTTCGAGACGACTACCCCGTCCTCAGACAAGAGCCTTCTGTGGAGTTCCGACTCGACATCGGAGGCGGCTCTCCCCAGAGAATCGACTCGACGCTCTGGAGGCTTCATGACGCAGACGCTAAGTGGCACATCACCTTCACGGAGGGGTTTCTAGCGCTGACCACGTACGAGTACGTGTCGAGAGACGACTTCTGTGAGCGCTTACGTCACGTTCTGACTGAGTTCCTAGAAACGAATGACATCGCTCTCTTGGACCGTCTCGGGGTTCGATACACGGACCGCATCGATGACCCAGAGGTACTTGGATCCCTAGACAGGTACGTCAGGAGCGAGTTCTTGGCTGGCGCATCGGTACCACTTGATCAAGGAGTTGTGCTCGATCGCTCTCTATGGGAGATGCAGTTCCGCCGCACAGATGAGGTGGTGGTCTCTACACGGTCGATCTTCCTGCCTCCAGATGTCACACACGATCCGGGTATCAAGCCATCGTCGGGCCGCTCCTGGGTTCTCGATATAGATGTCTACTCCGAAAGTATGACACGATTCGAACCCAGCTCGATCGCGGCCACAGCCGAAGAATACGCCCAGCAAGCCTACAAAGTCTTTCGTTGGTCAGTAACTGATGACTTCCTGAAGCATTATGGGGGTGAGATATGAGTGCGACGGATGTCCACCAAGAAAACGATTACACCGTGCTCGGTCACACTGCGAGCGTTCCCACGAGGATGCCGGAAATCCAAAGCTGGCGTGGCCCGGCCAGGACCATTGCATTCGTGACCCTGCTGACTGGCAGACCCACCTCGCACATAGTGCTGCCAATCGATTCGCCACTCATAGGGATGCTGGGTTCCGGATGGTCTTCTCATGGGAGGACGCTAGTTGCGGATCCGGACGCGAGCGCCGTGAAGGTTTCACGGGGGCAGGCGACGGCTGACCGCGTTAAGCGCCTGCACGACGTCTCGGGACTTACCTGGAGCCAAATCTCCCGACTCTTTGGCGTTAGCCGTCGTGCGGTGCACAATTGGGCGACTGGCGGCACGATTGCGTCAGTACATGTCGAGCGACTCGCGGAGATTCAGCGCGACGTCGAGGACATGAGGATAGTGGACGATACAGAGTCGACGCGGAATAGACTGCTACTGTCGTCCGGCGGTCAGTCGTCCTGGTATCAGTCTCGTCTCGCTGAGGTAACAAGCGCCCCCGAGCGTTCCTTTGGCGAGCGAGTCGGCGAAGAATGGGCTGCCGGCGAGTCTGGTTAGCGAGCCGATACAAGGGCGGTATCGATGAGGGACGGGGAGCCGGAATCACCGTTCACGACTTGGTCTCAAGGGGACGTGCTGCCGGCTGAAGACGTGCTGCCCCACCTCGACGCCAGTCACGCAGCTATCATCTCTCGGACCTGCAATATTCATCGTACGCGGGAGCACCTTCCGACCATTCACGTGGCGCCGCTGGTGCGCCTGCCCGACGAAGCCATGGCGGAGGCAGCCCGCAACGGGCGAAGACCTCGCTATCTCTGGGTCCCTGACTACGAGGATGGTGAATGGTTCGCGGACCTTGCGTGGGTAACCGCTGTCGACAAGAATTCCCTTCTCCCACTCAACCCGGTGCGTGGCTGCGAGAGTGCTGAGGCCGCCCGCATCTTCCGGCGTGGCGCCGGACGATTCCTGTCCAAGCCTTCGACGGATGATGATATCCAGGCCTCACTTGCGCCCCTGCTCAAGCGATTCAAGAACAAGCACTCTGGACAGGGAGATGAGGCGCGCGCAATGCGCCAAGTTCTCGATGTCAGACTGGAAGCAGACGACTGGGATGCTGGCCAGACGGAGATCACTGTCGTCTTCATCGTTGAGCCTACGGCACTCGTCTTGGATGCAGATGAGCTGCCGACCCCTAACACTGATATAGCGACCGGCTTGGCGAATGGACGAGTTGGTCCGGCTGACATTGCAACCGCTCTGGCGGATTCTCCATCCCCTGCCGAGCAAGCCTGGCTCTGGGACCGGCTTGCTGAAGCCTGGTTAGGCATCTGCGAGGAGGGCGGCAAGGTCGCGGCCCTCATCCCGGAGGTGGTTACTGAGGACATGTACCCATTGTCACGGGTCAGGACCAGCGACCCCTTCGACGCCGAGGATCTCTCCTACCGCTTCGCCATGTAGACCCCGTCCTCCCTGAGATATTTCGCCGTTCGTGTTCGCCGCGTCGCCCCAGTAGATGATCGAGTAGCGCAGCCCCTACGACCAAGCGCTGCGTTACCAGATCTCTGCCGGCGAACGAGCGGATGTGTAACGCTGAAACCGTTGGCTGCCCCGCTCAACCAAGAGCAGGAGCACCCTCGAGGACCTCGACAGCGGAGCCGCCGTCAGGTCCACACACGCTGCTGCGTTCACAACGGCCAGAGCGTGACGGGCGTTGCAAGGCCGTGCCGACCGCGGTTCCTGCCCCTGTGAAAACGATCCGCGGCAGCTATGCGCGCGTGCATCGACTGGAGCACCCGCCCATCATCACGGCTTCCGTGCTGGGACCAACCTGCGGGTGACCCACGGTTCGCGGTCGACGTAGCCTCCTGGGTCCAGTGTTCCGACACCATCGAGGGCGCCGTGTACGACAAGCG
>PWJF01000118.1 GCA_003560935.1 Ignavibacteriales bacterium | reverse complement strand
CCATTTTTGATACCATTCGAGTTCGTCCGCTTCTTTTTTCCAGAATCCTTCGAGGTCCTCAGCGGCAAAATCCGCCAGATCGTTCCAGTTCTTTAATCGTGCTTGTTGTATGACATCTTCGGAGGGGTAAAAAACTTCCCCGTCGAGCTTTTGTGCTTTCGACATGAATCCTCCTAACTGTTGTTTTGACAGGTGTTGTATTTTTAAGAGTGCAGCACTCTACAGCCCGGTAGTTACTGTGTATATAATAGAATTTGCATCGTAAAAAATCAATATTATCTGAACGGTTGATTCTCCGTAATACTGTCCCGTTGTTCCTGCGTCAGTTTAAACTCAACCGCAAGGCGGCGCAGAGAGGGTTTATGCAGGAAAATCAGCATAATGACGACAAACCCGATCGCAAGATAGAGCGGTACTGCTGTGACTACATAGCCGATCAATCCCAATATGCCGGCCATTTCGAACAGGACGAGTTTGAGAAGCGAGAATTTGAAAAACAGCCCGGCTTTTGTACCGAGCGGGGTGTTATCGGTGACTTTTCTCGTGCCGAGAATATAGACGATATACGCTCCCGAAATGCTGATGATAATCATGATCACGAGTATATATTCCGTCAGGATATTGTGCGAAGGGGCATCCATTTGACGCTCCGGCGATTGGATCAACAATGCGACGATGAGAAAAAGGAACATGCTTCCCATAATTGCATAAAAAATGACATTGAGTTTTTTAAAAAGTTCCAGAGGTGTACTAAATTGTGTTTGTGAACTCATGAGCATATCCGGCTTAAATTCGGGTAATTGGTTTCATAAAGGTATGGAATGTTTTTTAAAAAATAAAATTTCATTGTATATTTTACATAAGGTCGCTTCTCGTCATCTGGATAGTTAAGTATTCAAAAATGCAAAATAATTTTTTGGTAAAATAATCGAGTGCAAAACGAGTAGATCTCGATAAGAACACAAAACGCCGCTCGCGGTATTGATCATTGCATGGTTGATTGTGGGGATTACGCTGCTGTGAGGTGTTGCGCAAGTGTTGATCAACCCGCTGGCGCTATTCCGGTAAGAGGAAATAAAAAACCCGGACTGTAACAGTCCGGGTTTTAAAATAGTATAGAAAGAGCCGTTATTGGACCTTTCTTACGTTCAACGCCTGGAGTCCTTTTTCGCCCTGTTCGACTTCGAACTCGACCTGATCGCCGTCGGCAAGGTTTTTAAACCCATCGCCCGTAATTGAGCGGTAGTGTACGAAAACATCTTCACCGGATTCGCGTTTGATGAATCCATACCCTTTGGAGGTGTTGAACCACTTGACTGTTCCTTTTTCCATCTGGAACGCCTCCTTGTAATAGTTTTTCAAGAAAGTCTGCCGATAACCGACAGACCGTACAACCACATTTATAACTCTTTTGGTGCGGCTGACGATCTTGATGGAGCGACGGACACGAACAGCAGCCTTTTGAAAAACCACCTAAGACAGCCAAAAACCAGAGCATAAACGGTGTACTGTTTATTGGAGCAATAATTTTACGATTATTTTAAACGAAAAGCAAGTGTATTATGAAAAAATTAACGGGAAAAAAAATAACGCGATGGGAGCAATGGGGGCGGGTGTGTGGTTCTGATTGCTGATTATCTCAAATTATTTTATATATAAAAATTATTGTGTTTGGATCGTATGATTTTGCGATATAATTATTTTTGACTATACAGATTATACTGTTGAAACGTGTAAATTAATTTGGTAACATTTGCACGAGTGTTTTGTAAATTTTTATGCTATTGCAACATCCCGATATCCCCTTATTTGATTAAGGTCTTGCCTATAGTATCCTAACATCGTATGCAAGGGGGATTATTCATATATCGTATTAATATAACATATGTGAGTATTCTATGGATAATTACACACCTTTGCGCTTTCACGTACGATATGCGGGCCGAAAAAATCTTTTATTATTCCGGTTACTTTTTTTGTTTCTATTCACGGTTCTGAATTTTTTCACTATTTACGATCTTTACGCGCAGGTTACAATTAAAGATCGAGTAGACATTCATCCTCACGATATACCGTTTGCTATTCAAGCGTCATCAGGTGAGTTACCAAGCATCACGGTGGTCATGGAATGGGATGCAGATCCAATGGGGAGAATACTAATTGGAGGTGATTGTATTGGTTCATATTCCGAGTCTGGAAATAATATAATTACGCATACGATCGAGAATGCTCCGGCAGGAAACTATAGTTTCCAACCGCAGTTTGCTTCATTCGGACAGTTTATCTCTGTAGATTTCAACTTCAAAATTTACCTAAACGGTGAATTAATGAAAGAAGTTAATGACTTGATTGCGGGAAGGACCCAGTTTTATACTTTTGGCTATTATATTCATTTTACTATATCGCGTGTTTCCAATTTTACGGCAAGTGTACTCCACGAAAAGATATTTGCAAGCGAAACAAATTCCATATCAATCGAGACTAGGCAGGATTGCAATCCAGCATCCTGGGACGTTGATCAAGAACCCCTCAATCTTACCGTTGTAGATGGTGAAGAATTTGGGTATTTTATTGATGAGATGGGAAATGCCCTTGGAACTGAGGTATCGGTATATCTTGATGACTTGCCGAATATCAGTTATAAACCCGAAAATCTATTTCACGCTGATCCTGTAATAGTATCGATTAATATATCTACATCTCAAATAAGCAGAGTGGTTGAGTTTATCATAGAATCGACGGAGGATTTGATAATAACGGCCGATACGGATGTCGTTACCCCGGGGATAATGGCGGGCATCGATAAGACGGCTACGATTTCAGTTAAAGCATGGCAGGAAAACGCTCCGAGTCCGTCGTTTCCCGTTATACTGGAGGTTGTTCCCGTGAATGACGGGGATTCAACCGGAACGCTGCTTCAGTATTCCGGGACGACCGATCAGACGGGTTCGTTTACAACGACGTTCATACCGCCCCACGGCTTAGGCGAGAACTGGATCATTGTATCGTCACCCAACACGGAAATCCGTGACAGCGTCAAGATCGCCATTATCTATATTGAGCTGACGCTGCGTTCGGAGCGTGATCCCGTAGCACACGGCGATTCATCTTTGATGCACAT
>PWJF01000528.1 GCA_003560935.1 Ignavibacteriales bacterium | reverse complement strand
TGTTCTTTTTAAATGTTATTCCGTTTTCACGAGATATAATGAAATATCTGCACGCGACCTCCAGTCCGAACGCTGCGATAGCCCGGTCATTGGTGAACAGGAATGCAGGTATCCGGTCGCCCCATCGACCCTCGACATTGCTATGGCCGATGGCTCCAACGGTGGCAGTAAGTTCATCAAACGGTGCGACAATTTCATACACACGCGCATATAAAGGTTTTGGGACGGGATACAATAAATTACCGGGCAGGGTGTCTTCACGTTCGTCGGCATCACGTTGTCTGCCGTATGCAGTCATAATAAGCAACGGAGTACGCTGTGCAACCGAAACCATCAAACGATCATATTCCGGTGACGCGGCTGATGGCGTATCGAGAAGAATGTCAAATCCGATAACGCGCGCCCCCCACTCGCGAATCCGATCGATCATTAACGCATAATAACTTCGTTGTAACGGCCAACCACCGAGCAATTGTATATCTTCGTTATCCAGATACACTATAACGATATTGGTATCTGCGGGCATTTCACCCCGCACATCATATCGTATGGTCAGCAGTTGATCGTCTACAGGACGAATGATAATGGTTAAAAGTATCGCAAAGACTACGAGTGAAATACCGCTGATTATATAGGAACGTTGGTTTGTTTTCATGCTGATTAATAGAACACCTCATTGAGGCCGCAGCCATGCTTCGGGATTTTGTTTTTCCCGGTCTCTCCAGATCTCGAAATGTATAGTAGATCCGCTAAGCGATTCATCCGACAGAGCTATCATATCGCCGGCATTGACGCGGTCGTCCACACGAACCAGTATATCGGAAAGATTCGCATAAACCGTCCGGTATCCGTTATGATGATACACCATTACAAGGTTACCATAAGCTGGCAACCAGGTAATAAATACTACATCGCCTTCAGCCACAGCATATACGGGACTACCCGCAGGGACGGTTATATCGACGCCGGTATTCTCCGAGACGGTTTTAAGTACCGGATGAACCTGTTCTCCAAACCGTGCTGCGATTTGTCCGCCGCGTACGGGCCAGGGCAGTGAACCTTTTTTCGAAGCGAACGAAACGCTCGGCGGCACAATCTCCGACGGTTTACCTTCACGCACACGGTCGGCATCCCGCCGTTCACGCCGAACCTGCTCTTCGATGAGACCCGCGATCAGCCGTCTCATCTCGCGTTCAGCGTGCTGTTTACGTACAAGCTCTTTCTCGTATGTTGAGCGATCCTGACGAATCCGGTTCAATACATTCCGGCGCTCAACGGTGCGGTCTGCGAGCCGTTTCTCCTCCTGTTGTTTCTCACGTATCACATTTCGTTGATCCCGAAGTGCAATCTCAAGTCGTTCCTGTTGATGTGCGATTTCTTTTTGCTTTTTTTGTATAGCGTTCAGATCGGTCCGACGATGATCCGAAAAGCGGCGCAAATACTCAGCCCTGACCAGAAATTGATTAACCGATTGAGCACTTAATAATAACTCGACATCTTTTACGCTGCCGTGTTTATATTCCGAGCGGACGTAACGCGCGTATTGCGTCCGGAGTTTTTCAATTTCGTTCTCAAGAGTACGTATGGATCTTCGGGCTTCGTCAACTTCTCTGACGAGACGTTGCTCCTCGCTTCTGAGGTCCCGGATATAGGTGCGTACAAGCACCGTCTGCCGATCGAGATTTTCAAGCAGTGTAATGGATTCTTCTTCAGACCTCCGCGATTCCTGGATCTTCTTCTCGAAATTATCTATTTCTCTGCGGATGGATTCGAGTTCGCGTTGTCGTCTCGCTATTTCTTCATCGGGAGATGAATCGCGTCCAAAAACATGCTGGGGTAATCCTTCAAAACAGAAAAGGAAAAGAAGCGTTAGGGTTACAATGCCGATCTTTCCATATATCTTCATTGTTCTGTCCACTCGATTATTTTTGCATTACTTGGTATTGAATATGCAAACGAAAGATCACTTGCATTCAGATCGATCCGGTTGTACGAAACTGAGAAACTTGAACGCTCCTGATGGGATATGACCCGTATTGATCGCGCCATAACCATACCGTTGGTCTCGGTAAAGCGGTCGTAGCGTTCTTCCATAAGCGGGCGGTCGTCGTCAGAGGAATAGACCACACGCGAAATTGCTTTGTAATACGGATCGATCCAGTATCGTCTAATCGAGTCGCGTGATCTGAATATGAGCAAATATTTATCTCCATCGATAGTATATTCATCCGGCCGGCGTCGCTCATCAAATAATGCGCGGCTGCTTCCCAGAAACAGATCCATAATGTCGTTCACACCCATATCCATTCGGAGAAATGCCTGCAAAATATCGCTTTGAGTCTCACCGACGATCGCCTCATTCGCCATGCCGTTATAAAACATAAAATCGTTCTGCGACAAAAACACGGTACCGACGTTGATACCGAACGGTCCGCGAATCCGAACGAGCAACGAATCGGGATGTTTCAGGCTCATAGTAAAGTTCCCCGAATTCGAAAAATCCCTGCTCTCTATTGAAATAGAACCGGTTGCACGCAAGGATGTTTTTTTTGTGTGATTTAGTTGTACGTCACGTACCAGTTGCACCGGTGTCACCCGTTCTGTATCCAGCGTCACCCGCGGTGCAGGCGAACAACTGAATACCATTGCCGCCAAAACAGCAACTATGCTTACAACTATCCATCCTCTCATATCGACCCACGTTCAATTTTTTGTTTTATATTCTCTTTTGAATCGTCCAACTCCAGCGCCTTTTTCCAGTATTCCATCGCTTTATCGTACTGATCAAGATGGTAATAAACATCTCCCATGTGATCGTGTACAACCGCACTATCACTACCGACGTCGATAGCTTTTCGTATATATTTTTTCGCAAGATCGATATCGCCCAACTTGAAATAAATCCATCCAAGCGTATCAAGATACGCACTGTTTTCCGGCCGCTGTTCAACGGCTCGCGTAGACATTTCAAGCGCCCGGTCAAGGTCTTTACCTCGCTCAGCCAGACTGTAGCTGTAATTGTTCAACACGAGATGGTAATCCGGATCGTGCGAGAGAGCTATTTCATATAAACTATCCGATACAGCGTACTCTTCTTTCGAATCATACGTCAGCGCGAGCAT
>PWJF01000470.1 GCA_003560935.1 Ignavibacteriales bacterium | reverse complement strand
TGTATCGGTGATGACGCCGTTAAGCATTATTTCTTCGTATGTACCGTTCCAGGTGTACGGTATTGTCGGTGTTGCGATCGGACAGGTCGTCGGAGGTGTTGCGGGATTGGTTCTAACGAACATACTGTACCGGCGAGCTATACGAATGCGGAAAGCTGAGCTATGAGACAACGGTTATTCTGGAAATATTATACATATATATTCAAAAGCCAAACAAAAAACATTAAACCCTATCTGCACGGCGACGGATACGGTTTCTACTTTGGCACACGGAATAAAAAAGATTTTTTCCTCTCTTTGCTCTCATCTTATCAATCGGACGTTGCAATTACACTCATCTAGGATGAGATACGATCACAAATAGACCGCCGCGAGATTGATCATTCATTCCGGTTTCTGTTCCCTCTCGGTAAGGAATACTGGCTCCGTCCGGTTTCCGCTGCGCCGGAATACTTTGTCAGATCAATAACCGAATGGACCGACGCACACCCGCCGGGATCAAAGGTATGGAATGATGTTGAAACGACCGCTATACGGACAATCAACTGGATCGCGGGATATCATCTCTTTTCGGATCATCCTTCACTTAAAAATAATTTCCTTAACCGCTTCTTCAACATACTCTATCTCCATGCAAGCTGGTTGGATCTTTTTAACAAACGCAGGATACCTTCGGCCGTAGAGGAATTAACGGTTTTAACGGCACGTCAAATTGCGGGAATAATGTTCCTGAACTATCGGACCGGCAAACGGTGGTATGATCGAAGTGTTCAACAGATAGATGATATGATCATCCGGGACGATGCTGATCCCGGACAAGAATCATTCTACCCACGAATAGAATGTTATACAATCAGCTATATTGAATCAAAAAAGTTAAAAATATCACGCCGGCCGGAAGCATGGAGCAAACTTCACAAAATGTTTAAAGCTGCAGCCGCAGCGAAACATACCCCGGCTATACACAGAAGAATTTTCCGCTACCGGATTGAAGATGAGGTACATCTGCCGGAAGGGTTGTTACCGGTGGGAGCGATATTATTCAACGATCCGGGGATCAAACAACGATACCCGCATCTTAGCGAGGATGCGTTATGGCTATTGGGGGCAGAAGGGTTTGAATTATTTAGAAATATTTAAAGATATCCTTCATCCTTCAGAAACTTATGGATCTGTTCATAAAGTCCTTTCGCCTCTTCCCGAAACTCATGATAATCATTTTGAGTAAAACTATATACCGGATTATAATCGGCTTCTCCGCGGTATTTCATCAAACGTGCAAAACTATGTGAAAATGACGGTTCAAATATCCCGGCTTTAATAAAGTGCAGCCCGAGTAATCGTAGCAGTCCTTCATGAGTTTTTGGTTCAAATCCCTTAGTCAGGAGCAACGCTCGAATGTAGTAATAGACATAATAATATAGTCTCGAAACCGCATCTGCATATTGACCATGTGCGGATAATATATCAGCGGACTTGAGGCAATCGTCTGCTTTTGCGATTTCCTGTGCAATGTTTTCCTTTTTATTTTTTTCGGTCATATGCCGATACCTTCGCGTTCTATATCAAGAGCGATTCTTCTCTCGCGTTCTTTCAGATCGGAAAAATCTTTCCACGACATAACAAGTGAGGAAATTACGACTACGTATTCCGTTTCTATCTCGACAACGATGTCGATAACCTTTCGTTTCATACTCCTGTCAAGGTCTTCGATTATAATTGCAAGATCGACATCCGATTCCGGATCATAGTCTCCCCGCGCTTTTGATCCGAATAGATAAATTCCTCTCAAGCGATTGCCGGCGAGCGCAGTCACCTTTTCCTTGATCTCTCGAACGGCCTTTTTTTCAAGGTCTGATAAATGTTCAAGGGTTTCCATAAGGATAAATATAATAATTTATAATTAAAAAATGTTGATTTTCCCCATCGAATATACGATATTACATAAATTTTGATTTCAACCGACCATATGTACATTTTAGTACCCTTTACAGTTTATGCCGAATAACACCCCTAATTCTCTCGTTACCGGCGGCGCCGGATTCCTGGGTTCACATTTATGCGACCGGCTCCTCGCCGAAGGACACAAAGTAACTTGTATGGACAACTTGCTTACCGGCAGCATGGATAACATTGCACACCTGATGGGGAATGAAAATTTCCAGTTTATTAAATATAATGTTACCGAATATGTCTATATCGAGGGGCAGCTCGATTATATTCTCCATTTTGCTTCTCCCGCAAGTCCAATTGATTACTTGAAATTACCGATACAAACTTTAAAGGTGGGTTCGCTCGGTACTCATAAAACGCTGGGGTTAGCTAAAGAAAAAAGAGCACGCTATCTTCTCGCATCGACCTCCGAGGTGTACGGCGACCCGCTCATCCACCCGCAGCCGGAAAGTTACTGGGGCAACGTCAACCCGATCGGTGTCCGGGGTGTCTACGATGAAGCGAAGCGGTTTGCCGAGGCAATGGTTATGGCCTATCACCGGTATCACAAGCTTGATACAAGAATTGTGCGTATATTCAATACATACGGACCCCGTATGCGACTCCATGACGGCAGGGCACTGCCGACATTCATGAAACAAGCTCTCATGGGTGATAATCTGACCGTATTCGGTGACGGTTCGCAAACCCGGAGTTTCTGCTATGTCGACGATCTTGTTGAAGGAATTTACCGTTTGCTCATGTCTGATGAAGTTCTTCCCGTCAACATCGGGAATCCCGAGGAAATAACCCTTCTGGAATTCGCCAAAGAGATAAAGGAGATGACCGGAACATCTTCTAAAATTGTATTTGAACTGCTGCCCGAAGACGATCCGAAGGTGCGACAGCCCGATATCAGAAAAGCAAAGGAAGTACTCGGCTGGGAGCCGAGAGTCGAGAGACGCGACGGCCTTTTGAAAACATTGGAGTATTTCAAAGAACAACTCGGGAAAAATCTGGTCGAGCGTCCCTAGAATGGAATAAAATTGACATTTTATAAACCCTTAATTATATTAATATTAACTATTTACAATTAATTCGATAATTCAAATTCAGAATCACACGGAGATTGCACACATGCCTGAATCATCACTCGATGCTCTCGGAATGGTAGAAACCAAAGGTCTACTAG
>PWJF01000114.1 GCA_003560935.1 Ignavibacteriales bacterium | reverse complement strand
GAAAAAGGGCGACGGCTCGATGCGCGATGCTCAGAGCATTTTCGATCAGGTCGTTGCATTTTCGGGTACAACCGTATCGGCGGAACAGGTGCTCGAAACTCTGAATATCGTCGACCAGGATCTGTATTTCGACATGACCGATATCCTTCGCAGCCGGGATACAAAGCGGGGTTTGCAGCTCGTCGCTCAAATTGTAGATAAAGGATATGACATGCGTGAGTTCTTAACAGGGCTTGCGGAACATATTCGCAACCTGCTTACCGTTACCACAACGGGCTCATCCGATTTGATTGAGACATCCGCAGAATACCGTCAGCGATACACGGAAGAAGCGAAACATTTCAGCGATGTAGATCTTATTCGTTATCTCCGCGCGATACTCGATCTTCACACGGATCTAAAATGGAGCATCCAACCACGCATCCGACTCGAAAGCGGTGTAATCGAATTGATCAAAATGGAAAAAACCGCGGATATGCAGACCCTGATAAACCGTCTCGAGGAGTTAAAAAAAAATACACCGGATAACGCAAACATCCCGATAATGGGAAGTGCATACGCCGGATGGAAAAACCTCAACAGCACGGTCTAGAGAAAGTCGCCGCACATGATTCGCGAGGCTCCGGCGGTTAAACCCGATACTCCGATCTCATCCGTGAAAACCATTTCCGTCGAAGAAGCATTTGCGCGGTGGGATGAGTTTGTCTCTGCGGTGAAAACGGCACGCATAAACCTTGGATCGATTCTCAGCCAGTCGAAACTGGTTGATGTGAAGAATGGCTGTGTGCAGCTTTCGTGTGAGAATGATTTTCAGTTCAATACGCTTCGTCGTAGCAAGGAGTACTTAGGCGAGATATCGAAGCGTGTATTCGGAACGGCGACACCTTTCGAGATCAGTATGAATGAGGGCGGGGTAAAGCACAATGGTGAAGAAAAGAACGAGAAAGAACATCCGGTAATCGAAGCAATGCGGCGAGAACTGGGTGCTGAACCGATGTGAGGTGAATTTTAAAAAAATCACGACGACTTATTCTCATCACCGACTGCACCGCGGCGCATCGCACCTTTAACCCGTTTTGAATATTCGAGTAATTTTGCATCCACCCGCCCGAACACACTGTCCGCTTCGTACTTTCCGGATTTCAACCGCTTCCCTGCCTTCACTCCGGTGAGGAGTTCGATTCCTTCCTCTATTCTCTTGATCGCAAAGATATGGAACTTCTCCTTCTCTACGGCTTCGATTATATCTTTTCGCAGCATCAGACCGCTTACATTCTGATGCGGGATGATCACGCCCTGATCACCTGTTAATCCGCGGACTTTACATACATCGAAGAATCCTTCAATCTTCATATTCACACCGCCGATCGGTTGGATTTCACCGGTCTGGTTAACCGAGCCGGTTACGGCGATCCCCTGTTTAATCGGAAACCCTGAAAGGCTTGAAAGAATTGCATAAATTTCTGTTGACGATGCGCTGTCGCCGTCCACACCTGAGTACGACTGTTCGAAACAGATGCTTGCATTAAAGGCAAGCGGTTTATCCTGCGAGAACATCCAGTGTATATAGCCGGTCAGAATTGCGACTCCCTTTCGATGTACCCGCCCGCTGAGATCGGCTTCGCGTTCGATATTGAGAATATTCCCCTTTCCGATCGACGTCTTTGCGGTAATGCGAGTCGGCTTGCCGAACACATGCTCGCCGAGATCGTATACCGCAAGTCCGTTTACCTGACCGATCACCTCCCCGTCGGTCGCGATCATGATCGTGCCGTCTTCGATCAACTCCTGTATCTTAGATTCAACAAGTCGCACCCTGTCAACCCGCTCCTCAACCGCACGCTCGACATATTTACCGGTCACCGACGATGCGCCGTCTTTTTGCGCCCAGTAATTCGCCTCGCGTATCACGTCTGCAATTGCATTGAACCGGGTTGAAAGTTTCTTTTTCCTTCCGGCAATTCGTACGCCGTATTCGACCACCTCCCCTATTGCATCCCGCTCGAAACGCATGAGCTTCTCCTCATCGCAGATCATTCTAATAAATGCGCTGTAGTTTCCGATGTGCTCCTCCGTGCGATCCATCTCGACATCGAAATCGGCTCGCACTTTGAAAACCTTTTTAAAATCCTCATCACGATCATACAATAAGTGGTAGAGAAATCCGTCACCGATCATAATAACTTTAACATCGATATCGATCGGTTCCGGTTTCAAACCGCTGGAAGCGAAAAACCATGACTCATACGACTGAACATCCACCAATCCGGTACGCAGCGTCCGTTTAAGATCCTGCCATACTCCGGGTTCAATAAGCGTATCGAGGGCATTCAATACGAGATAGCCGCCGTTGGCTCTGAGGAGCGATCCCGCTTTTATCTGGTTAAAGTCGGTTCTCCACATACCGCGGCTGTCGAACGTGCGCTCTATGGTACCGAATAGATTACGGTACTTCGGATTAGTTTCAATAATAATCGGAATGGTTTTTTGCTCGGAGTTGTCGACAATGACATTGACTTTATATTCGACTAACGTGTCTTCCTGCTGCTGCATCGGAAACGGCATCTGCTGCGATTGCTGCTCATCCCTGCGAAAGCGGTCGAGGTTGTCCATAATACTTTTGCATACATCATCAAGATACTGTGAGACTTTGTCGTTCTTATATTTAGATGCAATCTCATTCACATTATCCTTAACGACCGGAAGTATTATCTGTTCATCAAGTTTCTCGAGCGCTTCGCGCGCTTTACGCTCAATGTTTTTCATTTCACGAAAAACTGTCTCCATCTGCGCAACCAGATTCGAATACTGATCATGATACTTCTTGATATCGTCTTTGCTGACCTTTCCTTCTTTCGCGTGGGATTCGAGTTGATCTAAGGCTACCGGTTTTCCATCGATCACCGGCGCGATCTCCGGTCTGACCATGGCGCCGACCTGTACCTGGATCATCTCAAAACCTTTATCCCTGACCTTCTTTTCAAAGTCGTGCATTACCGTGCGCTGGCGATTCTGAAAATGCTCAATAGTTTCTTTTCGCTTGTCCTGGAACCGTTTGCCCTCAAGGATAGCCGGGATAGTCTTTTTTAAATCCTCGACAAATGCCTGCATATCTTTTTCAAAAGCT
>PWJF01000495.1 GCA_003560935.1 Ignavibacteriales bacterium | reverse complement strand
TCGACTGCCGAAAGGAATACGTCGGGGTGCGGTTTTCCCTTGAGTCCCATCTCGGCCGCATCGACACCGTCTACTTTTACTTCAAACAAATGAAGCAGTCCCGCCCGTTTCAAAACCGGTTCACAATTTTTGCTCGATGAGATGATGCCTATCTTCATTCCGTATGATCTCGCATCTTCAATAAGTTTAACCGTCGAATTAAAAATAACAACGCCGTCTTCTTCCAGCCGTTCCTGAAATGCGATATTCTTTTTATTTCCCAGCCCGCAAATAGTTTCTTTATCCGGCGGATCCGACGGATCGCCGTATTCAAGCGTAATGCCGCGCGATTCGAGAAAATCCTTCACGCCTGTATAGCGAGGTTTACCGTCGACATATTTCAGGTAATCGTGGTTCTTATCAAACGGTACAAATTCCCCTCCCGCTATTTCCGCGTGTTTTTTCAGTACACCGTCAAATAGTTGTTTCCATGATGCGGCATGCAATCCGGCGGTATCGGTTACGACGCCGTCGAGATCGAACACGATCGCATCGTATTCCGATGTTCGTATCGTCACGGTGGTATCCTTGTGGTTCATGGTAGTGTCCTATTTTTCATTTAGATACGAGCAAACAAATGCAACTTAGTTACATACCGGCAGCTTTAAAGTGATGGAGAAAAATCTTTCGATGTAATGTAATAATGTTTCGGTTTATTGACAAGAAATACTAATATACGGCCCGAAATCGAGGATTATATCGATTGTGGCAGGAATGTGGGCTGTGCGCCAGCGCATACCTAAATTTGTCATGAACCCGTATACTTATCATAAGAAAAACACCTCGAAGCAAGGCATGTATCGACTGGAAAAGACCCATGACAGAAACATTAATCGGAAAAAGCAAAGCAATTAAAAGTATCATCAAGCAGGTAAACAAACTCTCTGCTAAAAACGATGATATTCTGATAATCGGTGAGCGTGGAAGCGGTAAAAGCGTCATTGCCAAGTATATTCACGACGCAAGTGTTAACGGAAATGAACGGATGCCGTTAATCGAACTGAAGTTAGCGAACATCGACGAGAAAGAGCTATCCGCTGTACTTTTCGGTCATGAAGAAGATGTATCTTCCGATTTACCCGATGCTTCCCGTAAAGGTCTTGCAACGATTGCAGACGGCGGTACGATTCTCATAGACGAGATGGAAAATACAAGTTTTCGTAATCAGAAAAAAGTATTGCAATTTTTAAACCAGTTACAAGATCTTCGAAACCGAACAGATGAAAAACCGGTCAAAATACGGGTTATCATTACAACGAAAAACGATCCATTGAAATTAGCACAGAGAAACGAATTGGTCGCTGAATTTGCAAATCATCTCGCAACTTTCACCCGGTTATTTGTTCCGCCGCTGCGCGAACGAAAAGAAGACATTCCGCTTCTTGTTGAACATTTCGTGGTTGAATCTTCCCGGAAGATCGGAATACAGGGACCCGTTATCGACATAAACGCGATCGGCATTCTTGTCGATCAACCCTGGAAAAATAATATACGGGAATTAAAGGCGGTTATCGAACGCTCCGTAGTATTCTCAACAAACGGCTTGTTTACCTTACCGCAGGATATGATCGACGATAAAGCGAAGGTTACCCGGATGCTTGAATCAATCCTCACCGGAGAGGGACAGGAGGTTAACGGATCGCTTGATACAATCGAACGCGGTTTAATCGACAGCGCCTTGAAACGTTTTCAGTATAATTTTTCCAAAGCGGCTCTCTTTTTGGGGATGAAGAAAGAAACGCTGGAGCACCGTGCACAGCAATTAGGAGTTGTTCGGGCGGATAAATAATCATGAAAGATAAGACGATGTTTGACAAATATTACAGTCTTGCTCAAAGTTTCAGTACTCAGTACCTCGAATCACAGGTCGAACAGGTAAAGCATCAGAGAATAAAATTCGAAGCCTTTAACGATGCTCTCAAAACACGTTTATTCCTGAATAAACATTCGAATAACGGTCAGGCGTTGAAAAAATAATACAGGCATTCGATTATTCTACTTCTTCTTCTGAATACGGAGCCAGTTCAAGAAACCATCGCTCATCTGGAAATGGTGCGGTGAATAAATTCCCTCTCTCACAAATTGTACATCTTCGATTGTATAAAACGCTTTTGGATGGAACTCCTTCACTATTTTTAACACCCGTTTTAAATCATCCCGTTTCACAACGCTGTATATAATCTTTACCTCGCTGGTTCTTCCGTGTGCATCGACATGCGTCACACCGAATCCCGCATCGTTGAGCTTTTCGATCAATCCGGACGCCTCGCGCTGTGTTATGATACGCAATATCGAGTTACCGATAGCGAGTTTCTCTTCAATGAACAATCCGACATAATTACCGGCGGCAAATCCTCCGGCAAATGTTACATAGTATAGAGGATTTGTCATATTCTGCATTATCTGGACGATCGCCACCAGCCATACTACCGATTCAACGAATCCCAGGACTGCAACAAGAACCTTATGACCGCGTATAAGGTAGACTATGCGAACGGTGCCGACCGACACATCGACTATGCGGGCAAGAAAAATGAGTATGGGTATTAGTCCGTAGATTATCCACGGCGAGTCTGAAAATAACAGTTCAAACATGTATTCCTCTATATAATATTACTAAACGATGAAATTAATAAAAATATCTTCAAAGAAATAAAAATAAAAATCGCAGTCAAGAGGAATGGTTAAAAAAGGCAGCAGCTTCAGGTTTTCTTACGTCTCTTCTTCGCGGAATCTATCACTTCCCGCACTACTTTTACAATATGACTAAATTTGTACGGCTTTTGAATGAATAGATGTGCTCCGGCGGATTCAATAGTGAGTTTAGCGTCCGGATCATTATATCCCGATGCTATTATTACCGGAATATCGGGGTTACCTTTGCGCATTTTTAAAAATGTTTCGTATCCTCCCAATTTTGGCAGCCCTATATCAAGAATTACGAGTGCCAATCTCTCCTGTTCACGGTTAAATATTTCCACTGCTTCATATCCGTCTCCCGCCAGAAGAACGGTATAGCCGTAATCCCTTAATGTATCGGCGAGTAATTCACGCATAGATTTTTCATCTTCGACAACCAGAACGGTTTC
>PWJF01000300.1 GCA_003560935.1 Ignavibacteriales bacterium | reverse complement strand
GGTACATAGCAGCGAAACCGGTCAGGCAATCAAACAGATATTTGAAAAGTATGTCATCATGGAAGATGTGACCGTTAAAGAGAATCCCGGCTACACATGTGTATTGAGTTTATACGGCAGTACGGGATCAAAAGAAGTTTTCTCCGGTGAAGCTGGCTCAATAGAAATGTCCTCTCCGCGTGTCTATCCCGACGGGAAATTATTTTTCGTCGACGGGCAAAATGTCGAAGATATGAATTTAATTAAAAACGGTAAACCGGTTGATATACAATTTTTTAACAACCTTCGACTCGAGCAAGGTATACCGTTACATGGGATGGATTTTAACGATAGCGTGAACCCGCTTGAATCCAACTTGCAGGATTTCATTAGCTGGACTAAAGGTTGCTATATCGGACAGGAGGTCATCGCACGGCTCGATACGTATCAAAAAATCAAGAGATTCCTGAAGGGTGTTATTCTTGAATCTTCAATATCAGACGATGATCTCAAACGTATTAATCAAAATCAGGTTAATCCGATCATTACAACTGATGGAAGTACTGAAATAGGGAGAATTACATCTATCGGTTACTCATTTCAATTAAACACATCTATACTCATGACGCGTTTAGAAAAAGGCAATGAGAAAACCGGCGCTCCGGTAGAAATTGTTATCGGTGATTCAAGACATACCGGTGAAATAGTTGATCTACCATTTGTGAAAGGCAAAAATGGTTGATTTCGTCTCTATGAGTAAACCCGTTGTACTGGTCACAGGCTCAGGCCGCCGCCTCGGCAGGCAGATTTTACTTGCTTTCCACCGTCACGGCGGATTCGACCTGGTCTTGAATTATCACTCTTCAAGTGAAGAGGCAAAAAATACTGCAGATGCGATAAAATCCGAGGGAGGTCGGGTACTGACTGTCCGGGCAGATGTGTCGAAACGTGAGGATGTAGTACGTATGATGCAGCTCACTGAAAAAGAGTTCGGACGTCTCGATATTATTGTTAATAACGCAGCTATCTTCACCCGTTACAAATGGGACGAAATTGATGACGACGCCTGGAACAAGATAATTGACACAAATTTGAAAAGTGTATTATTATGCTCCCAGCAGGGCGCACAATTAATTTTAAAAACATCAGGAAAAGGGAAGATAATCAACATCGCATCGCTTGGCGGATTGCAGGCATGGAAGGAACATATTCATTACAGTGCATCGAAGGCGGGTGTGATGAGTCTAACCCGTTCGTTTGCCCGTACCCTTGCACCGAATATTACGGTTAATGCGGTAGCACCGGGGACGATTATAATCGAAGGTGAAGAGAATCCGGAAATACAACATATTGATGAGAAGAAAATACCTTTAAAACGATATGGTGAACCTGTTGATATAACGGAGGTTGTACTGTTTCTCTCAACAGGTGCCTCGTATATAACCGGTGTTACAATACCGGTCGATGGCGGTAGGTCGATTGATACACGACTTTCATAAATAAGTGAGGAATGTTTAAGTGATGAATAAAATTTTAGAGAAAGCCGAAAAGGCATACACGAATATTGATTTTCTGCGGAGTGCAGATGCACGCATCATTCGAATATTATCCGAGTTTCTCGAACCGATGCAGCGATTTCGTCGGCAAAAAATCGCCGATACTATAGTTTTTTTCGGCTCTGCCCGCACAAAACCGCCTGTTGAAGCTAATAGAGAGCTTGAGCTGCTTGAAATCCGCTTAGCTGAAGCTCCCGAGACGATGAAAAATGCGTTACAGGAAGAAGTCGATATAACCCGGAAGCAGGTCGAATTATCGAAATATTATGAAGATGCGATTGAATTATCAAAGCGATTGACTCTCTGGTCGAAATCCCTAAATTCATCGTATCGGTTTGTGATATGCTCCGGCGGTGGACCCGGGATGATGGAAGCGGCAAACAGAGGAGCATTAGAAGCAAACGGTAAATCGATCGGATTGAATATAAGCATCCCAATGGAACAATTTCCGAATCAGTTTATTTCTCCCGAACTTAATTTCGATTTTCACTACTTTTTTATGCGGAAGTTTTGGTTCGTATATCTTGCAAAGGCGCTTGTCATCTTCCCGGGAGGTTTCGGAACGCTGGATGAGTTATTTGAGGTACTGACATTAATACAAACCGAAAAAGTGAAAAAACACCTGCCGATTGTTATATACGGTTCCGAATACTGGAAACAAGTCATAAATTTTGATGCTATGGTAAAATTCGGGACCATCAGCAAGTCCGATCTCGAATTAATTAAATTCTGTGATTCGGTCGATGAAGCATTCACCTATCTGCGCGACGAGCTAACGAGGCATTATTTGACACCCGAATAGGATTCCGGGAATTGATTCTTCCCAAAAATATGTTATATTAGTAGATGATGAGCATGTCCAAACGGGGGTGATGTGGTTTCGACGGGGTGTGGAATGCTCGGAATTGCGTGCACTGCTCTCCGTGTGCAGTTTAAACAAGCGGAAAAATCTATAAGTGCAGACAACAACTACGCACTCGCTGCGTAATTAAACGCAGCGCGTTCTCCTCAATCCCTTCCTGACGGGGTTGTTGAGAGCGTCGCCAAAGTCAGGATAGCCGTTCTGCCGGGCGCAGGGTAGAGCGGCGAAATTAAACTGCGATAGATTCGTTCACGGCTCGTCCGGTCGGTTGTGGCGGATCGAAATTTCCGGATCGGACTACGCACGTAGAAGTTTCGAGGGTTTTCACTCCGGACCGGGGTTCGACTCCCCGCACCTCCACGGATAAAAATTATATTTTATTATCGATGTTATTTCAATCTCCTGTGTACGGCACACCTTCGTCTTTATCACTGAGATGATCGGGTACCAGCGGCATCTCTGCACGGTGACTGTCTACCAAGATTCTATAATCACCGAGAACTCCCGATCAAGTTGATTGAATCCCGTGCTTTTATTTGTTCTCCGGGCTGCGTCAAAATTTTTCAATGTTCACTGCAGTCACTTTGTACTCGGGAGTTGCGGCATACCGGTCACGGTTCGGATTGGTGATTTTGTTGATGAATACTTCCGGTGTATGAAATGTTGTAAATAATTCCCCGGGACGGACGGTATCGCTTATGATAACGGATTGTACTGTCTCTCCATACGCACTGCGAATTCGTACACGTTCACCGTTTTCTAAATCGAGCCGTTTTGCATCTTCATCGGAAATGTAAAGGTAATCTTCAGGGTGTAAGATTTTGTTTGAAGTTCGAAGTGTCATCGTGCCGGCGTTGAATTGATACAACGTGCGTCCGGTGTTGAGAATGAAAGGATATTCGCTGTTCCTTTTTTCCGGTGTCGGTGAGTATGATATTTCCTTAAGATGTGTACGTTTACCGTGGGGAAATTGCTCGCCGTGCAAAACGGTAGTCCCGGCGTGAGTTTCATCAGGACAGGGCCATTGAAGTCCGCAGTTCTCGAGACGCCGGTAGGTTATACCGCTGCCTGCATCCCACACCCGGCGAATTTCATTCCAGATATCTTCGGGAGAATTAAATGTGAAGTATTCTCCTTTGCCCATTACCCGTGCAAGATCGCAGATGATTTCCCAATCTGCCTTTGTTTCTCCCGGTGGATCGAGTGCCTTTCGTACCCGTCCTATCCGCCGTTCACCGTTCATAAATGTTCCCTCTTTTTCAAACGGCGATGCGACGGGAAGAAAGACATGACCGAACTCCTTTGCAGTTTCGGTGATGAATAAATCCTGTACGATGACAAGCTCCATCGCTTCAAATGCTTTGCGAGTGGTTTTTTCGGAATGGGGATTCGTAAAAAACACATCGTATCCGATAGTCCATAAAGCTTTCAGTTTATCTTCGATGGCAGCGTCAATCATTTGCATGAGATTAATTCCTTTTGTAGACGGAAGGGGTGCATCCCATATTACCTCAAACTTCGACCGGTTATTATCTACTGGAGCGAATCCAGTCAGATGTCCCGGTTCACATCCCATATGTGCGGCGCCCTGCACATTGTTTTGTCCGCGAAGGGGATTTACACCTGTCCCCGGTTTCCCGATGTTGCCGGTGAGAAGTGCAATATTAATGAGACTCATCACCGATTCGGAGCCCTGCGTATGTTCGGTCATCCCCAAACCGTGGATACACATCGACGGTTTTTTCAACGCATATACCCGTGCGGCTTCACGGATCTTTTCCGGTGCAACGCCGCACTTCTCTGCAACCTTTTCGGGTGAATAATCTTTAATGAATTCGAAAAACGGTTGGGGGTTTTCGATCCTTTCGGAAATGAAATGTTCGTCGATAAGTTTTTCTTCAATAATCGTATGCGCTATTGCGTTGAACAACGGAATATTCGTTCCGGGGTGCAATTGTAAGTGTATATCTGCATACCGGGCAAGTTCGATTTTGCGTGGATCGATTACGATAAGGTTCGCCCCACGAAACTTTGCCTGTTTAATTCGCGCTCCGACAATGGGATGATTTTCGGTGGGATTTGCACCACTGACGAGAATAGTGTGTGCTTTTTCGATATCGTCGTATGAATTTGTAGCAGCGCCGGTTCCGAGCAGTCGCTTCAAACCGACGGCGCTTGGCGCATGACATACCCGTGCACAGCAATCGACGTTGTTGGTTTGGAGAACAATCCGTGTAAATTTTTGTGTGAGATAATTTTCCTCATTGGTCGCCCGTGATGATCCGAGAACACCAATGGAATGTGGCCCATACGATTCAATGAGTTTCTTGAATTTATCAGCTATGAAATTATAAGCTTCTTCCCACGTGTATGTTTCCCACTTTCCGTTTTTGCGGATCATCGGTGAGGTGATCCTGTCATCGGAATCGTTGAATTCAAATGCATATCTCCCTTTGACGCATAGGTGTCCTTTATTCACAGGGGATTCCAATGCCGGGCGAATAGTCACTATTTTATTACCGTTTGTACCGATATACATTTCGCATCCCGTTCCGCAATACGGACACGTGGTCTTTGTCCACTTTTTCGGTGTGCCGTATAATCCGATAGAAAGATCTTCAAGTGCGCCGGTGGGACACGTATCGACACAGGCACCGCAGCTTACGCACGAACTATCAATTAAACTTGTTCCCGTATCAGGTTGTATCTCCGTACGGTCGCCGCGGTACCATATTTGCCATACGAATTGTCCCTGTACTTCTTCGCATATTCGCACACACCTAAAGCAATGAATACAACGCGACATATCGGTAAGAATGTACGGATGCGAATTATCGATTCGTTCGTAATTAATACGTTGCGAAAGTTCCGATGTAAGTCCGTACAATTTGATGTACCGGTGAAACTCTTTATTCGGATAATGATGAACATATTCGGCAGGATACCGCTGTACGAGAAGTTTAAGATTTGTGCGTCGTAAGTTTTCAATGTGCGGTGTGTGTGTTTCAATTATCATACCGTCGGTAGCGATAGTTGTGCACGCTGTTATGAGCTGTGAATTCCCGTTCATCTGGACGATGCACAACCTGCATCCCCCGAACGGTTTGAGGCGTTCATCGTGACACACAGTCGGTATCTCGATGTTTTCTTGTTGTAAGCATTGAAGTATTGTTTGTCCTTCGGGGAAGGAATAATTCGTATTGTTGATTTTCAACTGAACCATGTTTCGAACTCCGTCGAAAACTTTTTGGTGATACTTTCGGAAAACTGGGCAAGTCCGGTACCGTGCCCGCAGAGACTTGTATGTTTTAACGCCTCGGTAATTTCCAGAAACTCTGTTTTTGCGTCAGGTGAAATATTTCCGTTCCGTCTCACTTTTCCAAGCATATCTTCGATTTCCTCGGAGCCGAGACGGCACGGTGTGCATTTTCCGCAGGATTCAAACGCAGCGAACGAAAAGACGTGACGGGCAATGTCGGAAATGTTAGTGTGTTCATCAAATGCAATAATCCCTCCATGTCCCACATTTGCCCCGATTTTTTTCAGTTCTTCAAAATCGAATGGCGTATCGAATTCACCGGGAGCGACAACTCCTGCAAGGGGTCCACCGATGATAACACCTTTTACTTCACCTGTTTTTAAACCTCCGCCGATATCTTCGATGATAAATCGAACTGGAATACCAAAATCAATTTCGTAAAGACCTGGATTGTTAAAAAGGGAGTTAATGGAAATTAATTTCGTTCCTCGGCTTTTTGAATATCCGATTGAGCGATACGCTTCATATCCGTTATCAACAATCCATTGAATGTTAGCAAGGGTTTCGATATTGTTAACCAGCGTGGGTTTCCCAAACAAACCGGATTGGGAAGGGAAGGGGGGACGGATACGCACAAAAGGATGTCTCCCTTCAATGGAATTTATTAATGCGGTTTCTTCACCGCAGACATAGCTCCCATGTCCAATAACGATATCAATAGCAAATGAAAATGAAGTATCGAGTATACGTTCACCGAGTAAACCACTGTCGCGGGCTTGAGACAGCGCTTCTCTAAAAATTGTTATCGCATCCGGGTATTCTTTTCGAATGTAGATATATCCCCTTTGTGCTCCAACTGCATATCCCGCAATTGTCATTGCTTCTATGATACAATGGGGATTATCTTCGAGAATGATTTTATCGATGTATGCCCCTGCATCGCCCTCGTCTGCATTGGCGACGACGTACTTCGGTTTTGAATTTTCTGCAAACACCGAGCGCCATTTTTTACCGGCTGGAAAACCGGCGCCACCCCGTCCCCGTAATTCGGATTTCTCTATAATTTCTATTATTTGTTCAGGGGGGAGACGGAGCGCTTTTTCGAGTCCTTTATAACCGTTTATTTTTTCATACTGTTCAAGTGAACGGATCGTGTCTTGTTCAATATGTTTGAGGAGAATGGACTCATCTGCGTACGACTCCACGACAGGTCGCGTGTAAGCATCATTAACCGATGCAGGTGCTTGATAACATTTTCCAAGGCAGTGGATTTCTACTTTTTGTTGTGACGCTTGTTTCCATTTTTCCGGTTCAAGCTGCCGCGCTACGAAACACGCCAATCCGTTGCAATGAACATTCTCGATTGCTTGATGATATAAGTGATAAAATGTTGTTTTCGCCGGATGTTGTGAGATGGGATTCATCATAATTGAAAAAATTTTGGATGTTTTTTTACCATAATATGATAGGGGTTAATCTTGTGAAAATCAAATGATGGAATAGTTGAATCCTATTTCTACCATCGGACATTCCACAAGGTCAATGCAGGAATTCTTACAATTTCTCAAAGAACATGACATTGATTTGGTCGTTGATGTACGGCGATTTCCCGGTTCTCGCAGATACCCACACATCAACAAGGGAAATCTTGAACTATCCCTCATCTGATAAAGCTCCGTGGTAAAAAAGATTTTAAGGTTGATTAATACGAAAATGTAGTTTATATTGCATTTTAAATAACTACTGAAATATCGACCTTCAAAAGAGTTATTTTGGATGAGACCAAGCCAATCACATTCACTCATCGCGTATAGCGATACAATGCGATCAATTCTCAAAAAAGTTGATAAAATTGCATCGTCCGACAGTTTTGTGCTAATTGTTGGAGAAACCGGAGTCGGGAAAGAATTGTTTGCGGATTACATCCATAGGACCAGCCCGCGGGCGCGAAATCCGCTTGTGAAAGTGGGATTGGCGGCGATTCCCGGCGAGTTGCTCGAAAGCGAGCTGTTCGGCCATGAGAAGGGCGCATTTACAAGCGCGACCAGCAGCAAAAAAGGACTTTTTGAGATTGCCGATACGGGGACGATTTTTCTGGATGACATTGATGATGTTCCTTTACCCGTACAGACCAAATTGCTCCGTGTACTTGAATCGGGGAAACTGATGCGGGTTGGAGCAACGGGGGAAATTCCAATAGAAGTACGTGTCGTGAGCTCGTCAAAAGTGGATTTAAAAACATTGGTGGAGAACGGAATGTTCAGAATGGATCTCTTTTACCGGCTTAATGTCATTCCCATCCAAATACCACCATTGCGGGAGAGACCGGACGATATACCGATGCTTCTTAATCATTTTCTGAAGAAGTGTGCACCGGATAAAGAAATAACGATTTCATCCGATGCGTTTCAGGCATTGGTGAGCTATTCCTGGCCCGGGAATGTAAGGGAACTGCGAAATATTATTGAACGTATAACTGTTTTCGTCGAAAACGAAATAAAAATTACCGATCTACCTGAAGAAATTAGTACGGGTGAGACAATTGATCAAATGGTTCAAAGCTGCAGTAAATGCCTAAAAAATAATCAGATGACGTTTGAGGAGGTGGTTTCGTGTCTTGAAGCCAAACTCATCCTCAACACACTTACGGAAACAAATGGTGTCATTTCCCATGCAGCCAGGAAACTCAAGATGAATTTTTCAACACTCCACTACAAGATGAGGAAACATAATATACTGTAGGATCACACTCGTAGAAGCCCGCCAGAAATTCGACCTCTCTTCGAAAAGTCATAACGTATCAAATATTTGATAACCGCTTAACGGATTTTTGATACATCGGTTGCAGTCATTCTGAATTTTAGACAATTGCAGCCGATTTTCAGATGGCACATATATTGCGCAATAGTTACCAAAGTCAGATTATTATATGAGATGCAATAATGGCGTCTGAAAAAATAAACGTGAATATAGAGAATGTTCTATTTGTTGGGGAGATAATAGGTATCTGCGAGGATGACAAAAAACAAACACTGAGGTTGTCATTCCTGCCTCACTGTGTTGAGATTCAGATTGACGATAGACCGGATGTACATCTCCACGATCATTTTATTTTTACTGCCGATATCATATTGCATGCTATCGAACGAGCGAAAAACCGAATAGATATTGACGCAAACCAATGTATTAGCTGGCCTTGCGGAAATGATGGGAAATCTATATGAATAACCAAGTAATTAAAGAATTCGGACCCTGGCTCATATGGATGGCATTGGTGATGTTTATATCGTTTATAGTCTGGATCTTCTTTTTCCCCCCGTCAATTCAGCAACCTGTGTCATTCAATCATGCAGTTCATGAGGAGTTTGGCTGCGTCACCTGTCACGAAGGGGTCGAAACGCAGGTGCGTGCCACATTGCCGGAGTTCGACCTCTGTATGATGTGTCACGACGAGCCGCCTGTCACAGACCCTGCAGAGATCGAAATGTGGGGCCGGGCGGTTGATACAGAGCATATCGATTGGAAACGACTTCGAACGCTCGACGACCATACCTATTTTTCTCACCGGCGTCACGTTGGAATGGCGGATCTTGAATGTGCCACATGTCATGGCGACATGGGATCGCAAACCACACCGCCACCACGCGCACTTAAACCCATGTCCATGAAAATTTGCATGGATTGTCATACTAAAGAAAATATCACCAATGATTGCGCGAGTTGCCATATATGAGTGATCACGACGATAAAATTCAAGGCATTTCCCGGCGCGATTTCGTTAAATTCGCCGGTTTCACCACCGCCGGGGTTACACTCGGCAAGTATCTTCGTGAATATGCCCT
Source organism: Ignavibacteriales bacterium (assembly GCA_003560935.1). Lineage (GTDB taxonomy): Bacteria > Bacteroidota > Ignavibacteria > T3Sed10-11 > T3Sed10-11 > T3Sed10-11. The sequence goes on along the minus strand of PWJF01000300.1, from coordinate 2,792 downwards.
CCGGTATGAAGTATTCAAGGAACAATGGGGAGATAGAGGAGCGGGCATCGAAACCTGGAGGTTGTCGGTCTGTCGTCAGTGCCCGGCAGGATGCGGACTGCGCGTGCGGCTGGTGGATGGGGATGTGAAGAAGCTTGACGGCAATCCGCTCTGTCCGATTGCCCGCGGCACTTTATGCCCGAAAGGTCAGGCTGGCGTGCAATCGCTCTACAACCCCGATCGCCTGCTCGGACCCGTTCGACGAAGCGGACCTCGCGGCAGCGGGCAGTGGGAGCGAATCGGTTGGGACGAGGCGCTGCATGATGTGCAAACAAAGCTCGATTCTTTACGGGCAGAAAACAACCCGCAATCCGTTGCATGGATCGCCGAACGCAATGATGCTACGCAGGGACGTCTCATCCGACGTTTCATGCGCGCCTACGGCAGCCCGAATCTGTTTGAGTTTGTGGATATGCGCGATGAGTCGGCACGAGCTACAATGAACGCCTGCCAGGGTTTGGATGAATTTCCCGCATACGATATGAGGAGTGTTAACTTCATTCTGTCGTTCGGCACACCGGTTCTTGAGTCGTGGCTGTCGCCGGCATGGCTGACCCGGCAATACGGACGGCTGCGTCGCGGACGTCCTGACCGGCGGGGCCGCCTCGTACAAGTCGAATCGAGAATGTCACCGACTGCCATAGGAGCCGACGAATGGATCCCCATCGAACCCGGTACCGAAGCGGCACTGGCACTTGCCATCGCCCATGTAATGATCCGCGAAGGTCTTTACGACCGCGCATTTGTCGAGGAACAGACTGCCGGATTCGACGGCGACGACGGTTTCCGCGCTACGGTGCTGCGAGAGTACGCGCCCGGCGATGTGTCCGCACGGACCGGCGTATCCGTGACTACTATCTTCCGTCTGGCTCGCGAGCTTGCTGCTCATAAACCTGCACTGGTCATCGGGGAACAAACACCGTTATCAGGCGGCATATCGCTGGAGTCGGCTGTACACGCTCTGAATGCGCTTAACGGAATGATAGATCGCGAAGGTGGTCTTCTGACGCAACGCCCGTTGCCTCTCAAACCATTACCCGAACTGACGATAGACGAAACTGCCCGGCATGGACTGACGCAGCCGCTTATCGAAAAGCCCACCGCACTTCCGCGATTAGCGGACGCAATTTCCGAAGTCAGCCCGTATCCGCTTGAAGCACTTTTCGTATCCAGCAGCCGGTTTTTCACTGTCGCTCCAGAGGCTGAGAAGTTTTTTGCCTCGACGGAAAAGATCCCGTTCATAGTGAGTTTTTCCAGCCTACTTGACGACAGCGTTGCGTTCGCGGATTTTATCCTGCCCGATCATTCGCCGCTCGAAAAATGGCAGGATGCCGCGCCGCTGCCCGTTAACGGCAGACCGATGTGGGCGGTGAGTGCGCCCGCAATCGAGCCGCTGTTGGACACGCGGCATACAGGCGAAGTAGTAATGGAGTTGGGACGTAACCTGGGTGCGTTTCCCTGGAAGAACATAACCGAAGTGCTGCGGTTCGAGGCGGAGGGTCTGTTTGAAGCGCGTCGCGGCACCCCGTACACCACCTCGTACGAAAGCGCCTGGATCAGTCAACTGGAGCTCGGCGGCTGGTGGATTCCGTCGGCAAGAACCTTCAGCGAATTCTGGAGGCAACTGCACGACAGAGGTGGATGGTTTGATCCTGTTTATCATTACGAACGATGGCCGCGCGTGCTTCGAACTGCATCCGGGAAATTTGAATTTCAACCGCTGCAAAGATTCGAACCGACAAAGTGGGTTGGCAGCGAGCGCGAGTTTCCGTTTAAATTAAAAGTCTTTACCGTTCTCACCACCGCCGGACTTGAAGATCCGAACCAGCCGTTCCTTCGGGAAACGCTCGCACCACAGGTTTATGCACGCTGGAAAAATTGGATAGAAATAAATCCGCAAACCGCCAAACGATTAGGCATTGGCGACAAAGATTGGGTCTGGCTCGAATCTCCATTAGGTAAATTGCGTATGCGCGTCCTCACTTTCGTAGGTGCCATGCCCGATGTGGTCAGCGTGATGATCGGACATGAACACCGTGCAGGCGGTCAGTTCGTGGTAAAGAACGAGAGCACCGTTGCAGATTTGGTAGCGTACCGAAGCGACGGAACAAATATGATACCATTAGCTGCGACGACACGGGTGAAGGTGTATAAATGATTAATGTCAATCAAAAAAAATATATATCACGTAACTTTAAGTCGAAGCACGATATCCAATAGTCAAAGGGAGATAAGTAATGTCACGATGGGGTATGGCAATTGATCTGGACCGATGTACTGGATGTCAGGCTTGCGTGATTGCCTGCAAACAGGAAAACAATGTCCCGTTCTCGACTCCCGAGCAGGCTGATAAAGGCAGGCACATGGCCTGGATATACATTCAGACTGAAATCGAGGGCGAGTTCCCGAATATGAACGTGCGGTTTCGTCCGATGCTTTGCCAGCAATGTGAACGACCGCCTTGCGTAGTTGTCTGCCCGACCGCAGCAACGTACAAGAACGACGAAGGTATCGTGGCGCAGATTTATCCGCGCTGCATCGGGTGCCGGTATTGCGCCAATGCGTGTCCCTACTCCGTGAAAACCTTTAATTACGATGAGCCGGTATGGCCTAAACAGATGAAGGCATCAATGAATAAAGATGTGTCGGTACGTTACAAAGGTGTTATCGAGAAGTGCACATTTTGCAGTCACCGGCTGATCCTGGCGCGGGAGAAGGCAGCAGTGGAAGAACGCGGGCTGCGCGAGGAGGAT
>PWJF01000339.1 GCA_003560935.1 Ignavibacteriales bacterium | reverse complement strand
GTTTCCTCAGCCGTGACGGCCGCGACCGCAACGAATCTTGCATCGGTGCTCCCGTTTTTGATGATCGCAGGTCTCGCATCGATGGTATTTACCGAGCTAATACTGACAATATCGTTTGCAATTATTGCATCATTATTGGTAGCATTGTCACTTGTACCGATGTTGTCGGCACAGCTCTTTAAATTCGAATCCAGACATTCAGGTAAATCGAGCAAAATTCTTACCATCTTCGATACTGGTTTTCAAAGATCATTGGAAGTATATAAACGAATGCTCACCTGGACTATCCGTCGACGTGGATGGGTGATTGCCGCGGCAATACTTCTCTTTGTCGGTGCAATGTATCTTTGGAGCGGCCTTGGCGGTGAATTCCTCCCGTCAATGGATGATGGGCGAATTTCTATCCGGTATGAGCTGCCTCCGACTGCCTCGCTCGAAGAAAATAATTACCTTGCGACCGAACTCGAACGAATGATCGGTGAAATGCCTGCGGTCCAGACGGTGTTTACCATTGCCGGCGGCCGCATGTGGTCGAGCGCCACGGCAGAATTTCCGACGCGGGGTTCGCTTGATATTCAATTGATACCGTTACGAGACCGTCGAATTACAAGTGATGATTGGATTGCGCAGTTGAGAGAAAGGATCGCACGGGCACAGTTTACCGATGCTCGTATTAACGTCCGCAAACTTGGAATACCCGGTTTATGGTTCGGCGGTTCGGGAGACGATGTTGAAATCAATATCTATGGTGATGAGATTCGAATGCTATCGGAAATTGCCGATAATATTATCTCAACTTTACAGGGGATCGAAGGTCTGTCCGGCTTGGAAAAATCAATTGAGGAAGCACGACCTGAATTGCAGATAAATATAGACCGGGAGAGAACCGCCGAGCTGGGATTATCGATGCGCGCTATCGGCCAGACGGTGAGAACTGCTATCGACGGTTCGATCGCAAGCCGCTATATTGAAGGGGCGCGTGAATACGATATTCGGGTTCTCTACGACCGCGACCAGGTGCGCAGTATTCGCGATCTCGATCAGATTGTCCTCTACACGCAGGGGCGGTCACCGGTACCGCTGCGAAATGTAGCGCAAATTGAAGAAGGAGTCGGGCCGGTAAGTATCGACAGGCATAATCAGACCCGCATGGTATCTGTATCGGGTAATGTGTCGGGAACCGACCGGTCGGTGGCAGAGGTAACCGCCGACGCAAGTCTCGCACTTGCGGGGATAAGTTTGCCGGAAGGATACAGGACAACCTTTAGCGGCCAGGAAGAGGCGCGGCAGGAGAGTAATCAGCAGTTATTTATGATGATCCTGCTTGCGGTGTTTCTTGTATATGTTGTCATGGTGATATTATACGAATCGCTGCTGAACCCGTTTGTTATTATGCTCACGATTCCGTTCGCGCTCGTCGGTGTGGTGGCAGCGCTCTATATTACGAATATACCGCTTGCTGCAACCGCACTGCTCGGTATCATATTGCTTGCCGGTATTGTGGTAAATAACTCGATCGTGTTTGTCGAGTTTATCGAAATGATGCGGCGCGATCACGGAATGTCGCCGGTCGATGCGGTTAAAGCCGCAGGACCGCTGCGCTTGCGTCCTATTTTAATGACTACCACAACAACCTGTGTCGGTATGTCGCCGCTCGCGCTCGGTGTCGGTGAAGGTTCGGAAACATTGCAGCCGCTTGCCGTAGCCGTCATCGGTGGCTTGCTATTTGCAATGTTCCTGACGTTGTTTGTAATACCGAATATGTATCTCGTCTTCCATCGAACGAAAGAACGGATTGGGACATTCCTTGAGGCGAAGGGAATACGGAAGGTTGGAAAAGATGCAGAGGGTGTAAAACAGCAGGCGTACGCTCGTAAGACGACGGGATGATAGGTTCAGGTAGGAGTTGCAGCTATTTCTTCCCTTTTACAGCTCCGTTTAAACTGCACGTGACTGGCACATTGTTCTAATACCGAAAATGCTTGATCGGTTCCCCTTTCTCGCCCAGCTCCGTCATCGCTTCAATCCCGATCTGTAAATGCAAATCCATAAATTTCTCCGTTACCATTCTGTCCGACTCCTCTGTCTTCACGCCTTCGGGTATCATCGGAATATCCGATACAAGCAGCAACGCGCCCCGGGGAATTTCATTCACCAGTCCTACAATGAAAATCGTTGCGGTTTCCATGTCTATACCGATCGTAGCAAGTTGTTTTAAGTACTGTTTGAACTTTCCATCCCATTCCCACACACGGCGGTTTGTGGTATAGACGACCCCGGTGCGGTATTCCTGTCCGTGTTCGATTATTTTTTCAGAAACGAATTTATGCAATTTAAACGACGGAAGTGCCGGAACTTCTTTCGGCATATAATCGTCGCTTGTTCCTTCGCCGCGTATCGCTGCGATCGGTAGAATAAAATGACCAATCTCTGTCGATTTTTTGAGTCCGCCGCATTTACCCAGAAATAAGACGCCCTTCGGTTGTCGCGCAACAAGCAGATCCATCAGCGTGGCTGCGTTTGCAGATCCCATTCCAAAATTTACCATTGTTAATCCATTGGCGTTTGTTGCTGTCTGCATCGGTCTGCCTTCTCCGCGAATATCGCATCCGAACATCGCGGCGAATTTCTCCAGGTAATTGTGAAAGTTGGTCAATAACATATAGTCACCGAACGCATCGATCGGTGTACCGGTATAGCGCGGGAGCCAGTTCGTCGCAATGTCTAATTTGGTTTTCATTCGATTATTTTAATAGTTCTTGTTCGTTCGCTAGTATAGTATCGTAAATTACATTCGATAAATCAACAATCGTTGATTATCAGAAAGTAAATAATTATCATAACTGATATCCTATTCTTAAACGGAAAGTACTCTACCTATGAACAACGATAAAATAGAACAACTGCGTAAACTCAAAGAAGAGGCGACACTCGGCGGCGGTGAAAAACGAATTAAAGCACAACACGAGAAAGGGAAACTCACTGCACGTGAACGTCTCGATATATTGCTCGATGAGGGTAGCTTCGAAGAAATTGATATGCTCGTCCGTCACAGGTCGCACGATTTCGGACTTGAAAAACAACGCTATTTGGGCGACGGCGTTGTGACGGGTCACGGTACGATTGACGG
>PWJF01000064.1 GCA_003560935.1 Ignavibacteriales bacterium | reverse complement strand
CGTATCGTTCAGTATTTCTTTTGCAAGATCGATCCCGCTCATTTCCGGCATATGCATATCAAGGAGAACAAGTTTAAACGGGGCATGAGCTGCTGCCGCTTCTCGCAGTATGTGCAATGCTTGTTCGCCGCCGGAAGCAGTTTCTGCTTTCATACCCCAAACCGTGACATAGTAATTGATGATGTTTAGATTTGTCTTATTGTCATCGACTATTAAGACACGAATATCTTTCAGATCCGTTAACGGCGTTACCGGTACGGATGACTCCCGATTTTGATTCTCAAAAACGGCCGTGAACCAGAACGTGCTTCCCTCTCCCGGTGAACTTTCCACACCAATTTCACCTTCCATCATTTCAACAAGTTGCTTTGAGATAACCAGACCAAGTCCGGTTCCCTCGAATTTACGCGTAGTTGAACCGTCAATCTGACTGAACGATTGAAAAAGCTTACTCTGATTTTTTTCCGATATACCGACTCCGGTGTCGCTAACCGTGAAAAGTAACGTGACTGTCGATTCAGTCTCCCTCTCCGTCCGCACACGGACGATCACTTCGCCCTCCTCGGTAAACTTTATTGCATTACTTATTAGATTAGTCAGTATCTGACGCACCCGGCTAACATCTCCTTTTAATGCCGTCGGAACGTCACTGTAAATGAGCGAACTTATCTCTATGTTTTTCTCAAATGCCGGAAGAGCAAGCAACTCGACCGTTTCTTCTATAGAATTACGTAAATCAAACTCTACATTTTCCAGTGTCAGTTTCCCGGCTTCTATCTTGGAGAAATCGAGTATATTATTCACAATGTTCAACAACGCTTCACCGGATTTATAAATGACGTCGATAAACTCTGCTTGTTCAGCAGTACATTCGGTGTCACGCAGTAATCCGGTCATGCCGATAATTCCATTTAGTGGGGTTCTGATCTCATGACTCATGTTTGCGACAAATTCTGATTTCATACGCGACGCCTCCAATGCCGCTTCACGCGCCTGCACTAACTCTATTGTCTGCCGGCGCAGCTTCCATGCCTGATCCTCGGCCTGGCGTTTCGCCTCTTCCATTTCCTTCATGTAACGCTGCAACTGCGCTTCGGCTTTCTTCTTTTCAGTTATATCGCGCAATACACCCCGGTAGCTCACAACATTGCCGTATCGGTCATATTCAACGGTTGCCGTTTCAGTCACGGTGAACCGGGTACCGTCTTTCCGCTTAAGCACAACTTCAAGATCTTTTACGTAACCGTTTTTTTCCAATGCTTTTCTTACCCGCAACCGATCCTCGGTAAACGCATAGACATCGTGTGCAATATGCGTTCGCAGCAACTCTTCTTTTGAATCATATCCAAATAATTGTACGCAGGCAGGATTGATATCCACGAAACTTCCGTCAGGTGTGCTGATAAAAATCGCGTCTTTTGATTCCTCGAATAATTCCCGGTATAGATTACCGTTGCTTTGAACGGAGTCATCGGCTGCCATTCTCTTAGTTAGTATCGTTTTAGCGTTGTTCATAAAAGTCGTTCGATTGTATTCCGCAGTTCTTCTATATTGATCGGCTTTGTAAATACAGATGCAATTCCATGGGTCAGGCATGTATTTTCAAAGTCGGCACCCTGTATTGCCGAGATCAATACAATTGGTGTTTTAATACCTCTTTTCCTAATAATCTTTGTCAGTTCCAGACCGTTAAGACCGGGGAGATTGAAATCAGTAATAATAATATCGCCGTCAGCATTGTATAATGACTGGAGCGCTTCCTCAGCGGACGCAAACTTTTTTATCCGGTAATTATACAGGTTCAGGAATCGTCCGATCGAGAGCCGAACCAGATCATCATCCTCGATCAATATAATTGAGCGTGTATTTTCCTCAGCGATAATATCGGTATCCCTCTCGTGTATATTCTCTTCGATGATCACCATGAGTTCCGTTTTTTATATAATAATTACACAAATACTGTGCCAGTCATTATGGTTTTCTGTAAGATTATATTCATGGAAATCAGATTTAATGCATAAAAAATCCGGTTTTAAATGAGGCAAAAGAGGCATTATATTCCAAAACCTCTCAAATTGGTTAATATTGGTCAGATGGTTATAGACATTGATAATGCGAGTCATTGAGTTATACTAACAAAATTACCGGTAGTACGTATTTTTTTCACTATAGAACCTTGGATTTTGTATATTGTATCAACCCGGCTTAATTCCGGTTATTGGTCCGGCCCGATTACCGGTTTGTAACTGTAAATGACCGCTGTTCAGCTTTAATACCAAGTTGTTCCATTCTGTATCGTAATTTCGATCGTGAGAGTCCGAGCACTTTGGCTGCCTGGACCTGATTCCCGTTTGTTATGGACAACGTTTTAATAATGAGATCACGAACGACTTCGTTCATTTCGATACCATCCTCCGGTATTTCAAGGAAAAAGCGTTGGCCATTCTCATCAACCTTTACCGGATAATGCTTTTTAGCGCCAAAAAGGAACGAAAAATGGTCCATATGTAACAATGAAGAATCGTTTAACAACACAACCCGCTCGATTGTATTTCGAAGTTCACGGACATTGCCTTTCCATTGCAGGCTTCTGAGATACTTTAATGCATCCGGAGAAATATCGGGCACCGGCTTATTAAACTTATTGCTAAATTCGCCTAGGAACGAATATACCAGAGGTGCAATATCTTCCTTGCGCTCGTGTAATGCCGGAATTCGAATTACGGCTACATTAAGCCGGTAGAAAAGGTCCTCCCGAAACCGACCTTCTTCGACTTCACGACGTAAATCCCGGTTCGATGCCGCCATTATACGTACATCGACTGTAATCTCACTGGTCCCGCCAAGCCGGTAAAAGCGTTTTTCTTCAAGCAGTCGCAAAAGTTTAACCTGCATATCGAGAGATAACTCGCCTATCTCGTCCAGAAAGATTGTCCCGCCGTTCGCAAGCTCGAATTTTCCTTTTTTCATTTTTTCTACCGCACCGGTAAACGCTCCCCGTTCATACCCGAAAAATTCGCTCTCCGCAAGCTCTTTCGGAATGGCGGCACAGTTCAGAGTGATAAACGGTTTATCCGCTCGCGGACTTTTGTCGAAAATATATCTCGCCAATAACTCTTTGCCTGTTCCGCT
>PWJF01000383.1 GCA_003560935.1 Ignavibacteriales bacterium | reverse complement strand
GGATATAATGGATGCGGAAAGCTTTGCGCCCGGTGCGAACGACGATGCAACAGGCACTGCCGTGGTGATGGAGCTTGCACGGGTGATGAGCAAGTATGAGTTCGATGCGACGCTTGTCTTCATGGCGGTAGCCGGCGAAGAGCAGGGACTTGTCGGTGCGCGTCAGTGGGCGGCAGAGGCCTACCGGCAGGAGATGAATATACACGGAATGATAACCAATGATATCGTCGGGAATATATTCGGTGGAAACGATATCGTTGATAATACGCTGATACGGGTGTTCTCAGAAGGTGTTAACCAGAACGCAACCGATGAAGAACTTCGTCGCATAGTCGCGACGGGTGGTGAGAACGACAGCGCATCGCGTCAGTTGGCGCGCTATGTTCATGAAGTCGGACCGCAATATGTTGCCAACTTTGAAGTCGTCATGATATATCGTCGGGATCGATATTTGCGCGGCGGGGATCATATACCGTTCAATGAATTGGGGTATCCGGCAATTCGTTTTACCGAGATGAACGAGAACTACAACTGGCAGCATCAGGACGTGCGCATCGAGGAAGGGATACAGTACGGCGATCTTCCCGAGTTCGTGGACTATGAATATACTGCGAATGTTGCCCGGGTAAATGCTGCCGTTTTGGCAAGCCTTGCACTTGCACCACCGCCGCCGGTCAACGTGGGTATCGATATAAGCCGTCTTGAACATGATACGACACTGCGATGGGATCATGATGGAACAGGGAATCCGGCGGGTTTTTATATCTGTTTACGTGAAACCACCGCCCCGCAGTGGCAGCGTAAATCGTTTGTATCCACAGCGGATGCAGTAAATGATGATGAGTACCGGTATACCGTTAAGGGCGTCTCGAAAGATAATTTTATATTCGGGATTCAAGCGGTGGGAGAGAACGGCCTGCACAGTGTTACAGTCTTTCCCGATCCGGTTCGGTAGATGACTGTGGTAATTTTCGCTGGAGTAATTTCCCTGCCGCAAACAGCAATACCAACCCGAGAAGCGGAAGCACGGTACGGAGTTGAATAGCATCCGATAGAGCATCGGCAGTTGCCGCATGATGTATTGCAGATGTGTAGAGAAATCCTTTTGCGGTGAATCCGATTATTGTCGAGACCAAAAACCGCGGCATCGGAATGTTCAGCATTCCCGATCCGTAATTAATGATCGAATGAGGAAAATTCGGCAGTGACCGGATTGCACTGAGCGTTGCAAAGTCACTGTGATTGCGTAATATTTTAAAAAATCGTGAGGATCGTATTCTCTCGGCTGAGTCCCGTGACATGTTCTGTGCGAAGCGATACGCCAGCACCGCACCAAATACTCCGCCAAAAACGACGATGATGGTCGCATATACCGGCGGGAACAGCAATCCGGATACCCAGTACATAGTTGAACCGGGTAATGCAAACATATACAACGCTGCTTTAGTAATTACAACAGCCGGAGGAAACCACCACGTATGAGCGTATTTTTCACCGATTTCCAGAAATCGGTACCAATCGAAAATCCCCATTTGATGGAGAATAATTCCGGTGAGAATGATACCACCGAGCAGAATCAGTTTGTATGGATATTTTCTTTTTTTCAAAATGACATCAGACATAACATTAGTAATATACAAAAATTACGTAAAAGTTTCTCCATGTCATTGAAAATTTTGAAGTTAGTTGCTGCTTACAAAAACAAGGTTTCTTGACACTCCATACATTATTTCGTATCTTTTTTACAAATCTACTCAAATGACTACTACGACAAAGGAGTGAAATTCATGAAGCGGTCATATATTTTGCTGCTGCTTATCATACTGGTGGGGGCGATCGGGTTATTCAATTTCCATTGTGCTTCTCCTGAGATGACGAGTGCGAGGTTGTATATTCAGCAGGAGCAATGGCAGGATGCGCTGCGATCTTTGGAAAATGAACTTGAACAAAATCCCGAAAACGCCGAAGCATGGTACCTGAAAGGTCATGTCTTAAGCGAAATGGGTGAATTCGATGAAATGATTAAATCATTTAATCGATCACTTGAAATATCCAACGAATACAGGGAAGAGATCCAGGATCTAAGGTTCAATAATTGGGTTGCGTTTATTAATGCAGGAATTGAGGAGTATAATTTAGGACAGGAAGACCCGGAAAACTATCGGGTATCTATTGAATTATTCGAGCTTGCGACAAAAATGGAACCCGATAGTACCGTTGCATATAAAAATTGGGGCTTCGCACATTTGATTTTGGGTGAGTTGGATGAAGCGCTTGTTCCGTTCAAGGAAACTCTGAAACGCGAGAACGATCCCGAAATAGCCAAGTATACCGGACAAATATACTTTGATAAAGGGTATGAGGTCTGGAGGCAGTCTCCGGTTTTGGAGGATATGGACGAGGAAGAGAGACAGCTAATGGAAGATCATTTAGAGGAGTCGATACACTACCTCAAGATGTCGATAGAAGGTGATCCGGAAGACGCAGACGTCGTTGCGACTCTTTCTAATGCTTACATCATACTCGATCGGCAGGAAGAAGCGATGGAAATTTTCAGGAAGGGTATCGAAACAGATCCGGACAATAAAATATATCACTACAATCTCGGGGTGCTTATACTCGAAGAAGATAAATTCGAAGAGGCAATCGAGTATTTTAAGAATGCAATCGAGATTGATCCGGAGTATAGCGATGCATATTACAACCTCGGTGTTGCATACGTTAATTGGGGCGTTGAGTTACGCGAGAAGGCAGTAGCAGAGCGGGATGATGAGGATAAAAGATATCTGGAAAAATTCGAGGAAGCGCTCCCTAATCTGGAACGGGTGATTGATGCGCGACCGAACGACGCCGAATTGTGGGAAACGCTCGGCAGATTGTACGCGAATCTCGACCGGGTACAGGAAGCTGAAGAAGCATTCGAACGTGCAGATCAGATCCGTGACGGCGGACGATAAACATTGTCGATTAATTACAAGAATTCCCTGACACAAATGCCCATCTCATGCGAGTATGGGCATTTGTGTTTTTAATTATATTTAATAAGGAGATACAATATTATGGATGATAAAAAATCCACCTTCCCGAAAAGTCAACAAATTAATATCGAGCTTGGTGAAAAGGAAGCAGAGGGAGTGTACTCAAATCTTGCAATCATTACGCATTCAAGCGCTGAGTTTGTAATTGACTTCACCCGTGTTATGCCCGGTGTGAAAAAAGCGAAAGTACAATCGCGAGTGATAATGACGCCGCAGCATGCCAAGTTGTTGTTGAGTGCGTTAAAAGATAACATCGAAAAATTTGAGAAACGCCACGGCGAGATAAAAACACAGGGCGGTCCGCCGCAGCACGGAGATGCATTCGGTTTTCAGCCGCCGGGTGGAAAAGACGATAAAGTACATTGAATTTGTATTTTCTACAAAGTCGACGGTTTTCATGTACTCCATCCATAAACCCTGTCTATTAATCTGAGTTTTTTATCACAGACACGATGTGACCTTCAGCACAATTCATGCCCATTAATATAGTGAATTTTATGCCAGCGACTCAGTTTATTCGCTGCATTAACCGGTGAATTCCATCCATAATCACTGAATCTATCCTGAAAATATGGATACTCGTTTTATAACTTCACATTAGTTAATCACTTGGTAATTGTTGGTCAGTTTCCATAACCGAAGTGCATAAAATCCTTCGTATACATGTATGAAATCGGTGGCATATTATTTGTGATTACTATACTTGATGTTCATCGACGTAAAAAGCATTTTTATACGGAATATTGTTATGGACAAGGATCGGAAAACGTGAATCGATTGCGATTTCTAACGATATCGACTATTAGTGTTTTATTATCGTGGCAGTGTATTGATCCCCCTGCTGAGCCGATAATACCGACATGGGATGTAGACGTCAGTTTGCCGTTGATTAACAGGCAGTATATGCTCGAGGAGCTGGTCGAAAAAAATCCGGAACTCCTAAGTATTGACGAAAACGGTATGCTGATATATTCCTTTTCCGATACCATGCAGAACGATCCGTTCGGGGATCTGATTCGACTGCATCCGGAGCCGGCTGATTTTTCATTCGGTATTGGTGTGTTTACATTATCACCTCCCGAGGTCGATTTTACCGTGGAGGTAGGCCCATATCCGGGATTACAACCCGGTTACGAAGGTACATCTCCGGGTGTTCCACCAGTTCCGGTGTCGGGCACATTACCCCCCGTGGATTCGATGACTTACATGATCGTAGAATCCGGCTTTGCCGGCTTAGGATTATTCAACGAATCGGGTGTGCCTGTGGAATTACCGGGTGGAGTGACAATAACCAACAGCGATGACGGTACAGTTGTCGGACATTTTATTTTTAACGATGTAATCGATCCGGGTGAATATGTAGAATCATTTGTGAATTTTGAAGATACACGTGTGAATCGTGATCTGGAATACGATTTTACGTTCTCCAGTCCGCCTGATGATGATGTAACAATACCCGATGAACCCGTACTTGCCTTTAATTTACATTTTGATGAACTGTACGTGAGCGAAGCCGAGGCACAGATACCCGGTCAGACGCTCCAAACATCATATGAAGGTGAGGTGGTGATTGATGATTCTACATATGTTACCGAGGTTCTTTTCTCTCAGGGTATATTGGAGCTGCAGATGCGCAATTTGGGAAATATCAATGTACCGGTAACGGTCACATTCCCGGAGTTGCGTCCCAGAAATAATCCATCGCAGGAATATAGTATTTCCCGGACATTGCCACGTGGTTCGATAAATACGTACACGATCGATATACAACACATGATGATACATAACACCACATTGAAAAATTCCCTGACCTATATTATTCGGCTCGGCACCATAGAGGGTACGAATGATTATCGCGTTGTTCGCTCAACCGATGCGATCAGCGGTGAGGTGAAAGCTTCCGAGCCGCCGTATGATGAGCTTGTAGTCGAACGAATCGAAGGGATTATTCCACCGACAAGGTACGATATATCCGAACATGTTACCCTTGATATCGGTGATCCGGCCGATATGTTTGAAGGTGATGTGCGGTTTAATGATGTTCAACTTAATCTGGGCCTGTTTCTCGACGGTGGATTTGATGCGATTGCGAATCTGAGCATCGTTGGTGAAAACAAAGATGGCGTGAGAGATTCTCTCGAAATCCCCGTCGGTCAAAGGCACTTTTCTGTCGGTGAGTGGACGTCTATTGTATTTGACAAATCGAACAGCCCTATCGATGATTTTCTCAGTACGTTTGTACCTCATTTTCCCGAGGATCTGTACGTAACCGGCAATCTTATGGTCAATCCCGATTACGAGGATGGATACATCGATGTAAACAACACCCTGACGACATCGGTTCAGCTTAATGTTCCGTTCGATTTCGGAATTCAGGATGGATTGGTACGTGATACACTTTCAATTGGTGATGGCGATGACGGTCTCGATGGGGACATGTTCGATTACTTCAATTACGGTCATATGTACTTCGAAACCGATAACGGTATACCGCTGGAAATGGATATGCGAATTAACCTGCTCGATGATCAGGACGTCGTTATGCGCCAGTTTCCAATAACCGGAGAACCGGCGATCGGTATTAAAGCCGCTCCCGTGGATTCATCGGGTCGTGTCACCGGTACCGCTGGGCGTGATGTCCGTGTACTCAATCTCTCGCGTGAGGATATTCGGTTAGTGCGCGATGCGGATAAAACGGAGCTCCTGTTATTTATCAATACCAACGATGATAACGAAACCGTGGTGTTTAATAGTCAGAATTCTATACGATTGAAAATATACGCAACGTTCAATATAACGGCAGATTTTAATTAGTCTCTCTGCGGAAGATTTAATCGATGAGGAAAAAATTTTTATTACATATTTTGCTGATGCTGTCACTTCCGGCATCTATTTTTATTCAAGCCGATGCCGGTAACGACCGGACAAGCGCGCGGCTGGTAGGTATGGCGCGAGCCAATGCCGCTGCTGCACGCGGGCTTGATGCAGTCGGTATAAATCCCGCTCTTCTGTCGGTACCCCAACGGGCGGCTGTTGAGGTTAGCTTAATTCCCGCGGGTGTGCGGTTCGGCTCCAACTTTATGGATTACAATTTGTACAGCACCTATTTTACAGGCGTTGACGATCCGGTTACAGGTGAACGGGTAGCGAAACATTTAACACCGCAGGATAAACAGAATATACTCGATTCTTTTCCAAACGGACATGGGAAAATACATGCCGATGCGCAGGTGCTCTGGTTGGGCGTATCGATGCGTACCGATTATTTCGGCGGTCTCGCTCTTACGATATCGGACCGTTTCTCGATGAACTTCATCATGCAGGACGATTATATGCGAATGCTGTTTGACGGATTTTCCGAGATCGGTTCAACATACGATTTCAGCGGAACGGAGGCGCAGTCGTGGTGGATCCGGGAATATTCAATATCGTATGGAACTCCGCGGCTCCGTCTTGTTGACTTTCTTCCGTGGATTTCGTTCGGGGGAGGTATTAAACGTGTTGAAGGGTATGCGTACTTCGGAACGGAATCATATGAGGGATTTATTTCGAATAAGGGCTTCGATGAAGGATTTATGCTCGGTGGTGAAATGAATATGGTCACACGATGGGCATCAGCAAATTTTTTACATGATCCCGACGTGCATGAGTTTCGTCCGATGAGCAAACCGGCAGGAATGGGTTGGGGGTTTGATGCAGGGATTGCAGCCGGTATAACGAAAGATGTAGTAGTCGGGTTGAGCGTAACGGATGTCGGATTTATTCGATGGACCGAAAATACGTATAGATCTACGGGCGATGCTATCGTCGAGATCGATGAGTTGTTCAGCAGTGAACAACAGGATAGTTTGCGTGATGCATATTTGGGAAAGAATGAGAGAAGCGGTGCATTTGCAACTTCTTTGTCCGCTGCAATCCGTGCGGGTGCATCATGGCAAGTTAACGAAAAGCTTTTACTTGCCGCCGACTATACACAGGGATTAAATAATATGCCAGCAAACAGTACTATCCCCCGGGGTGCGGTCGGGATGGAGTGGCGGCCCGTCGGTTTCCTTCCGCTTCGTTCCGGTGTTGCCGTCGGAGGACATAACGGCTTCACCTGGGCGTTTGGATTCGGATTTAATAGCATGGTATTCGATCTCGAGATTGCAACCGAAAATATCGGACTGCTTGTTTACCCTGATAAGAGCAAACAGGCATCCGTTACGGTGGCTACGAAGTTCCGGTTCTAATTCCTACAGGATATACCTGCTGAGATCGCGGTCGGTTACGATGATGGATAATTTTTCTTTGACCATCGTGTCGTCGATAGTTACCTTCTTATCCGATATTACATCCGGAGCATCGAAAAGAATTTCCTCGAGCAGGGTTGTCAGGATTGTATGCAGCCGGCGGGCACCGATATTTTCTACCTGTTCGTTTACCTGTGTTGCGATTCTGGCAATTTCTCTGATTCCTGAGTCGGTAAATGCAATATCGATATTTTCTGTTTTTAATAACGCCGTATATTGTTTGATCAGAGCATTTTGCGGTACCGTTAGTATCTGGACGAAATCATCCTCGCCCAAACTTCTCAGTTCGACACGAATAGGAAATCTGCCCTGCAGTTCCGGGATCAGATCGGACGGCTTTGAACTGTGGAATGCACCCGAAGCAATGAAGAGAATATGATCTGTCTTGACCATACCGTACTTCGTTTGAACGGTTGAACCCTCGACGATCGGCAATAAATCGCGCTGCACTCCCTCGCGCGATACATCGGGTCCGCTGCCTTTTCCTTTTTCACCGGCCACCTTGTCGATTTCGTCGATAAAAATAATTCCGGTGTTTTCCACACGTTCTATGGCTTCGCGAATCGCAGCATCATGATCGATAAGTTTTTGCGCTTCCTCCTGCGCCAGCACCTCTTTTGCTTCGTTTACCGACATTTTACGCTTCTTATATTTCTTCGGCATCAGATTACCGAAAATATCCTGCAAATTCATACCCATCTCTTCCACGCCGACGGGTCCGAACACCTGCATCATCGGAGACGCATCGCTGGGAACATCCACCTCGATTACCCGCTCGTCGAGTTTACCTGCACGCAGACGTTCGCGGAATTTTTCTCTCGTCGATTGGTGATCTTCTTCAGCTTTTTGAAGCTGCTCGTCATTATCCTGTTGTTGTTGACGGAACCCTGTTCTCTTCGGCGGCGGTATAAGAATGTCGAGAATTCGTTCCTCTGCCATGACCCGGGCTTTGTCCTGCACCTCGGCTGTTTTTTCGGATTTGACCATGGTTACTGCCAGATCGGTGATATCGCGAACCATTGAGTCGACGTCGCGGCCGACATATCCCACCTCAGTAAATTTTGATGCCTCAACTTTGACAAAAGGGGCCGCGGCAAGCCGGGCGAGCCGCCGCGCGATCTCGGTTTTTCCAACGCCGGTTGGACCGATCAGGATAATATTGTTCGGCAGTATCTCGTCCCGGATTTCGTCGCTGACGTTTTGACGCCGCCACCGGTTTCGCAGAGCTATGGCAACGGATTTCTTCGCATTGTCCTGACCGATGATATACCGGTCGAGTTCCCTGACTATTTCCCTCGGGGTAAGCTCACCCTGATCTTTTCGTTTAATTATATCGACATGTTTTTTAACTGTTTCTGCGAGTTTTGACATAATATCCTTATAATTCCTCGATTGTTATATTATCGTTCGTATAGATACATATATCTGCAGCGGCACGTAATGCTTCTTCAACGATTTCACGCGACGAGAGGTTCGTATGTTTGACTAACATTCGCGCCGCAGCGAGTGCAAAACTGCCGCCCGATCCGATTGCGATAATATTATCGTCCGGTTCGATGACGTCGCCCGTACCGGAGATAATAAGCGCGGTATCCTTATTGATAACACATAAGAGCGCTTCGAGACGCTGGAAGTACTTATCGGTGCGCCATTCGCGGGCAAGCTCAACCGCAGCACGCTGAAGATTGCCGCGGTATTCATCGAGCTTCCCTTCGAACCGTTCGAACAATGCAAACGCGTCAGCCGATCCGCCTGCGAAACCGGCGAGAACACTGTCGTTATACATTCTGCGGACTTTTGTAGCTTTATGTTTCATTACGGCATTGCCCATCGATACCTGTCCGTCACTGCCGAGCGCTACTTTTCCGTTATGTATGAGTCCAATAACTGTCGTTGCATGTATGGGTGAATTCATAGTGTAAATGACTTTGAGTTAATGTGTAAAAATATTGTAAATTCGGGATTATACTTTCTTTCGAAGCCGTGCAACGGGAATGTACATCTGTTCGCGGTATTTGGCTACGGTCCGACGGGCGATATTAATGCCGCGTTCTCTTACCATCGCTGCTATCTTGTCGTCGCTGAGCGGCTTGTTGGGATCTTCCAGATCTACAAGTTCTTTAATTATTCTTTTTACCTGCTTATTTGAAATGCCGTCGCCGTCCTGGGTTTCTATCATCTCGCTGAAAAAGTAACGAAGCTCGAACACACCGTAATCGGTTTGTACGTACTTGCCGTTGACGACTCGGCTGATGGTTGAAATGTCCATCCCGATACGCTCGGCTACGTCTTTATAGATCATCGGGCGGAGATGTTCGACACCGTGTTCAAAGAAATCATACTGCAGTTCGATGATAGCCCGCATGACCTTGAGCATGGTTTCGCGCCGCTGATGAATTGAGTTGATGAACCATTTTGCCGCTTCGAATTTCTTGCGGATGAAGTCGCGGGTTTCGGGGTTTGTTTTATTTTTCTTCTTACGGGATATAATCTCCCGGTAACTTTTATTGATGCGGAGAGGCGGAACGCTGCGGTCGTTCAGAGTCACGACAAACTCGTCATCGATTTTTTGAACAAGAAAGTCGGGTGCAACATAATTCTGAAATTCTTCTATTGTACCTTCTCCCGGTTTCGGGTTTAACCGGTGGATAACATCAAGCGCCGACTTGAGTTGATCCCGTGTTATGTTGAGAGCTTTCTTTATTTCGTCGTAATGTTTCCGGGTAAACTCATCGTAAAGCTTTTCAAGAATGGTTTTCGCAATACGGACAGCATCTGAGTTATTTTCGAGCATTTCAATCTGAACGAGCAAACATTCCTTGAGATTTCTCGAACCGATGCCGGGAGGATCAAGCCGCTGAATTTTGTGCAGCATTTCTTCCGCGTGCTCCATTGCAATGTTCAATTCGTGTGTCAGGTTAATATCCTCGACGATTCCCGATAATTCACGTCGTAAATAACCGTCGTCATCAATGTTACCAATAATTTCCTCGGCAAGAAGATACTCCTGACCATTCAATTGAAGCATTCCGAGCTGTTGTTTGAGCAGCTCGACGAGACCAATCCGTGCTGGCTGCGGAAGCTCTTCATAGTCCTCGTTCGCGCTGTACGGCATTTTATAGCTGCCCGGATCGTCGTTCATGAAATCTTCGAGTGTGTAATCGTTCTCTGTTTTGTCGGTACCCTGAGAATTTTCATTCTGAGAATCGACCGTCGCAGAATCGTTCTGTTCCTGGTCGTTCTCGATCTGTTCCGTCTCGAGTTCCTGTCCCTCTTCAAGCAGCGGGTTAATCTCAAGCTCGGTTTTTATGCGCTGTTCGAGAGCGAGCACAGGCAATTGCAGCAACTCAAGGTACTGGATTTGCTGTGGTGATAATTTCTGTAATAATTTTTGTTGTTGTGAGATGTTCAGCATAATGTTATGTCAAAATTTCTTACTTTTGTACTCCGTTCAATTGAGAAAGCAAAGCTATGTACCATTCATCCCCGAAACGTCTGCGCAACGGCTCTTCAAGGAATTCGATCAGGATCGTATCATCTCGTTCACCTTTTTCAATACCCGCATTGCATTCGGCTATTTGTTCATACCGGATCATCGCCGGTTTGCCGTTCGATATGCGAATCGGAAAAAGGTGACATGATATTGGTTTTTTCCATGAAGTTTTGCCCTCGTTAAATGACCGTTCCAGACTGCATCTGGCAATACCATCCTCATAATAAACAAAAATGCACGCTCGATTGTCGATACATACTGTGGTGAAGTTTCCCGGCGTCCCCGCAAAAAAATTGTGATTTTCCAAATGGTTACGATGATTTATGTCAAGATATTCGCTTGCAAAAGGAAGCGACTTCTGCAGATGTTCGATCTCTTCGTCAAGTAACGGCGCTCCGCGTCCGCCTTCCATCGTGCAGCAGGCGCCTTTACACCTCTGCAGATCACACGAGAACCTGGATTCTGCTACGTTACTTTGAATTATCGCTTCACCAATAATAAACATGAACGCTCAAAATGCCGGTAAATTCCTCCGAGCTCCTGTCTTCGAATAATTTCAGGTTTTTTCGAGACTGAAATCAGTAGCAATATAACAAATAATTATACAAGATAAAAGAACTGGCACACATTTTGTTACCGTCGGGCGAACCTTTTTCCGGCCAACTGCTTGACGGCGCCTTTGAATTCAAGAGATAATAGATGTACGAGTGCATCGGATGTTGAAAGACCCGATTGATGCGCCACATCGTCTATGTGCAAGGGTTGCGAGGATAAAACATTGAAGATTTTTTCTTCAAACATGTTCATATCCGGAGGCGGCTGCGGCGGCTCAAGGGTGGATACCATCGGTGTAATATACTTGAGTTTGGAGATTACTTCTTCAACGATGTCTTCATACGATTGAATAAGCTTGGCGCGTCCCTGTTGTATCAATGTATTCGTGCCGCTGCTTCGTTTCTCGTGAATCGGTCCGGGAACTGCAAATATTTCCCGGTTTTGATCGAGCGCATACGAGGCAGTGATCATTGCGCCGCCCTCCGGACTGCTCTCAACGATAACGGTGCCGAGCGTCATTCCGCTGATGATCCTGTTCCGTTTCGGGAAGTTACCCGCTTCAGGTTTTGTGCCGATGTGATATTCCGATAGAATGGCTCCGGTCTCTTGAACCTGCCGGCTTATCCGGACATTGTCCTGCGGATAAATGATATCAACCCCGCAGCCGATGACCGCGACCGTTCTGCCGCCGGATTGCAATGTCGCGGCATGTGCAACGGCGTCGATGCCGCGCGCAAGACCGCTTACGATTGTAAAACCCGATTGAACGA
Source organism: Ignavibacteriales bacterium (assembly GCA_003560935.1). Lineage (GTDB taxonomy): Bacteria > Bacteroidota > Ignavibacteria > T3Sed10-11 > T3Sed10-11 > T3Sed10-11. The sequence continues at coordinate 193 of PWJF01000383.1, read as the reverse complement.
GTCCGGTACAAATTTCTTCGGTTACCGTTTTTCCATATTCAGTTGGATTTCTTGTACCCACAATTGCTATCGAATCATGATCCGATTGTTTTATATTTCCGAGCATATATAATAAAGCCGGAGGGTCGTATATCTGGCTCAGGGATGCCGGATATTCCGGCTCTTTGATCGATATGATCTTTCCTTTAAGAAG
>PWJF01000486.1 GCA_003560935.1 Ignavibacteriales bacterium | reverse complement strand
TACTCAACACGGCATACGACTTGTTCGTATCCAAAAGACGCAAGCCGGTTGATTATGAACAGTTCTGTTTGGAGGAATCAGACTGGCTGGATGATTTCGCGCTATTTGTTGCTCTAAAACAAAAATTTAACTATACCGTGTGGGGTGATTGGCCATGGGAAATCCGTGACAGACGGGAACATGCTCTTGAAACGCTCCGTAATGAACTGCAACTTGAAATTACCCGACAGAAGTTTTATCAATATTTATTTTTTAAGCAATGGAATGCGCTGAAGACGTACACCAACGATCGTAATATAACATTGTTCGGCGATATACCGATCTATGTAAATTACGACAGCGTTGATGTATGGACTAATCCGGATATTTTCAAATTGAACGGACAGAAAAAGCCGGTGGCTGTCGCGGGAGTACCGCCGGACCTTTTCAGTTCGACGGGACAATTGTGGGGTAATCCCGTCTTCAACTGGGATAAATTGCGTGAGACGGAGTTTCACTGGTGGATACAGAGAATACGGCATAACCTCAAGCAATTTAATCTACTCCGCATAGATCACTTCCGGGGTTTGGTTGCATACTGGGAGGTCGGTGCAAACGAGAAGACAGCCGTGAACGGGCGATGGGTCGATGTTCCCGGTGCCGAATTTATGAATACGATGAGCAAATCATTTCCGAGCCTTCCCCTTGTGGCTGAAGATCTCGGCGTGATTACACCCGATGTCCGTGAGACAATGCACCGGTATGCAATCCCGGGAATGAAGGTATTATTGTTTGCATTTTTTGACGGGATGGAAAAAGGACCGTATATACCGCACAATCATGTAAAGGAATGTATTGTATATACCGGAACGCATGATAACAATACCGTCCGGGGGTGGTTTGAGGAGGAAGCCGGCGAAGCCGAGAGGCAGCGAGTATTTGATTATCTGGGTAGAACCATCTCTGCGGACGAAATCTCGTGGGAATTCATCCGTATGGCTATGATGTCCATTGCGAACGTTATAATCACTCCGATGCAGGATATTTTATCTCTTGGCGGTAAGGCACGCATGAATCGCCCGGCAACATCTAACGGCAATTGGGAATGGCGATTACGGGAAGAGCAGCTCACACCCGATATTGAAAACCGGTTGAGACACATGACGCATTTATATGGGCGGTGCTGATTAGAATGTGCGTCGCACGCCTGCATTTTTAAAGCCACCCATGCTCCCGGTACCAGTCGAGCGTATTTTTTATACCTTTTTCAAGAGAAACCTTCTGCCGGTAACCGAAATCACGTTTTGCCGCATCAACGCTGCATGTCCAGTTATCGGCGATCATGTCCTTACCTTTTTCATAGTTCAGAACCGACGGTTTTTTCTTGAACTTCGAAAAGAATCCCGATATACCGGCAATTCCCATAACCATGAATTCGGGAATGCGTAATTTAAGAGTTTTACGTCCCACCACATTCGCGGTGACATTACCGATCTGTTGCCAGTCATAGATATCTTCGCTTGCCAAAAAATATATTTTTCCTTTGGTATTCTCCGATAATGCCGCATCGACAATTCCGCGGGCGAGATCATATGCATGAACCAGACTTACTTTTTTCGGTGAGAATCCTACCAAAGGAACCAATCCTTTATTGACCGACTGAAAAAATGAAAGGGTGGCAGTATCACGCGGACCGTAAACAGCAGGTGGACGGACAATTGTTACCGGGATTTTATCCGCGTATGACAGTACTGCCAGTTCAGCGGCGAGTTTGCTCTCACCATATGTCGTAATCGGTTGGGGAAGGGTAGTCTCATCAACCGGTTTCCCGTTTTTACCGGGACCCACCGCGGTCAGACTGCTGACGTGTAAAAAACGCTTAATATCGGGGGTATATTTCAGGAGTGCGTCGAGCAGATTCCTTGTTGCAGTTAGATTCCCGCGATAAAATCCTTCACGGTTCTTCGCAGCTACGACGCCCGCTGCATGAATAACAATATCCACATCCGTTACGGCTTCTTGAAGAGAATCGACAGTATCGAAATTTCCAAATACTAACACGACCGGCAGGGATTCAATCCATTGTAAATTACTTGATTTTCGAACGAGACATCGGACGGGAAGATTCTTTTCCAGTAATACTTCGACAACGTGACTGCCTATAAATCCGGTTCCGCCTGTTACAAGTACTGTCATGTATCAATACCAGCAATGGTTTTTGATTTGGTTGACTTTTGTGAGGGATTAAATTATATTAAAAAAATAGTGCAATAGCAACTGTTATTATAAAGTCCAATTGTAAATGTACTAATTCAGTAATACTCGACATCCCAATCTCAATCATATCAATGTCCATTTCTTTTGTAGGTAATCCAGCATTGAATATATTCGATAAAATTGTATTGGAGGCAATACGTGGATTTATTTACCAAGTGTCATAACTTTACACGAGCAGACGAGGTAAAAGCTTTAGGATATTATCCATATTTCAGACCGATAGAGGAGAATGAAGGCCCGGAAGTTCAAATAGAAGGAAGAAAAGTCATAATGGCGGGTTCGAATAATTATCTCGGACTTACCGCCGATCCTCGTGTTAAGGAAGCCGCGATTAAAGCAGTGGAAAAATACGGAACCGGATGTTCCGGATCCCGATATCTTACCGGTACACTCGATCTCCATAACGAGTTAGAACGTCGTCTCGCCGAGTATTTCGGAAAAGAAGACTGTTTGTTGTTCAGTACCGGATATCAAACTGCACAGGGTATTATCCCGACACTCGTTCAAAAGGGATAATACGTTGTCTCCGACCGGGATAACCATGCATGCATTGTTGCCGGAAATCTTATGGCAAAAGGAGCATTCGCGGATATTGTTCGTTATAAGCATAATAATATGAAGGACCTTGAGCGGGTTATCAGCCAGATCCCGAAAGAAAAGGGAAAACTTATAGTCACGGACGGTGTTTTCAGTACCACCGGCGAAATTGTTGATCTACCCGAGCTTGTTCGAATTGCAAAAGAAAACAATGCCCGTATTCTTGTCGATGATGCACACTCTGTCGGTGTGATCGGAAAAGGGGGAAGGGGAACGGCGAGCCACTTTGATCTTGAAAACGAAGTAGACATGACAATGGGTACATTCAGCAAGACATTTGCCTCACTTGGTGGATTTGTCGTCGG
>PWJF01000518.1 GCA_003560935.1 Ignavibacteriales bacterium | reverse complement strand
CTTGATCTTGATACGGTTCTTTTCGTTCCGTCGGCTGTACCCCCGCACAAGAAAAACGATAATTTAATTGATGCCGCACACCGGCTCCGTTTAACACAGCTCGCAATTGCCGGCAACGACCGTTTTGAGGTCTCGGATGCCGAGGTACGGCGCGGAGGTACATCGTACACTATAGAAACGATATCCGCTCTTGACAAAATATATAAAAATGCGACGTTGTATCTTATTGTCGGCGTTGATAATCTTGTCACATTTCACCATTGGAAAGAGTACCGGCGAATACTCGACAAATGTATATTGGTGGCGATGAACAGACCGGGATTCAGCACGGATCATGTTCGTGAGGATATACTTGAAAAAACAAAAATTGTAGATGTACCGTATCTCGATATATCGTCGACCGGAATACGGGAGCGAATACGCGAGGGGAAATCGGTGCGATACATGGTGCCCGATGCCGTCTTATTGGAAATCGAAAAGTGCGGATTCTATAAGTACGGATAATCGTCAGGGAGGATGGAGCACATGGAGTATACAATCAACAGGTCAAAACTTGAGTTGATACGGGGTGATATAACGCAACAGGAAACCGATGCGATAGTATATTCCGCAAACAGCGATCTTGCGCCCGGCGGCGGTGTTGCAGGAGCTGTCCACCGTGCCGCCGGACCCGGACTATGGGAAGAATGTCAGCGGTTGAACGGGTGCACAACCGGTGAGGCGAAAATCTCGGCCGGACACAACCTGAAAGCAAAATATGTCATTCATACCGTCGGACCTATATACGGTAACACAAATAACGATGCTATGTTTCTCGCCTCGTGTTACGAACAAAGCCTGCGGCTGGCAAGCCAGTATAAGATTGAATCCATTGCGTTTCCCTCCATCAGCACGGGAATCTTCGGCTACCCGGTGGAAGAAGCGAGCGAGATCGCACTTCGGACGGTGATCGGCTTTTTAACACGTCACCCGGAAATAAAGCTCGTGCGGTTTGTACTCTTTTCTCCGGGGGATTACAAAATCTATGAATCGACGTTGCAGGAATTTTCGGAACATCGTCCCGATACCTGATGCCTCCCGTGTGAACATAGTCATGAATACGTAGCGTCATTGATCGTACCAGAACCCCTGCGGCTCCGAGTTGAGCCGCTTCAATAGCTCCCTGCGATCGCTGATTTACCGCGCCGCTGTATGCAGCAAAGGTATCGATGTGTCTGGTATTTCATACTGCTGCGCCTTTCGGTTCTTGATTCCGTTTATGGTATGAATTCTAAAAATTATACCAATATTTGTTGTAAATCTTAAATGTTTGCTTCTCTGTATTGAATATTCTATTATTAAAAATCCCGATTTACTCAAGTACTGCAGGAATGATCTGGTTATTATTTGCCTTTCTTACGGCGCTATTCGAATCTTTGAAAGATGTAACCAGCAAACGAGGGTTACAGCATTTCGATGAATACATTATTGCGGCATCACTTATCTTGTTTCAGTTGCCGTTCCTGCTTCCATTGTTGCTTATAATAGATTATCCCGAATTAGGCAATCGATTCTGGTATGCGCTTGGCACGGGTACGGTATTAAATGTTATCGCCATTATATTCTATATCAAAGCGATAAAAGTTTCCGATCTGTCAATCACGGTCCCCATTGTCAACTTTACTCCGTTGTTTCTGCTCATAACCTCGCCGATTATTCTGGGGGAGTTCCCAACTCTGCCGGGGTATATCGGTATTTTGCTTATTGTTGCCGGATCGTACGTTTTGAATATCAAATCCCGTAGCGGTGGAATTTTTGGACCGGTTCGTGCCCTTTTTTCGGAACAGGGACCACGGTATATGATTGTTACAGCTTTTATATGGAGCATTACGGCTAATGTAGATAAAATCGGCGTTCAGAATTCATCACCCGTTTTCTGGTCTATAATGATCGTTATTTCATTAAGCGTATGTATGGCGGTACTTATATTAATTACATCGCGAAACAAAGTACGGGAAATTCCGTACAATATAAGGACATTGTTCCCGATCGGATTATTCGGGGCATTGACTCTCATCGCACAAATGACTGCCATTAGTATGACACTCGTCGCATATGTTATCTCGATCAAACGGTTGAGCACTGCGTTGAGCGTATTCTGGGGATATATTATATTCAAAGAAGAAGGGATCGGGGAGCGAATAGCCGGTGTCTTGATCATGATTATCGGCGTGTTTTTTATTTTATTTTCTTAATGTATAATCTACAAGAGGTGTATTATGACATCACAAAAAGGTGGTTTTAAAAGACTGACCGTAACACTACTCGCCATTATCGGATCGCTTGCCGTAGCCGCAGCTATAATCGTCTGTGTAATTTTATTATATTCATTTGTGACGAAAGACCGTGTCCCGGCGGTAACGATACTCGAACTTGATCTTGAACGTGGTATGGTTGAATATGTTCCCGATGATCCGGTTGCATCGGGGGTGCTGGGTTCTATGCCGGTCGTACGCGATATTGTGGATGCGCTTGAACGTGCGAAAGATGACAACCGTGTGGTTGGGCTGGTGGCGCGACTCGGAACCGGTCCGATGTCCCTGGGACATATTCAGGAGGTACGCGATGCGGTCATTTCCTTCCGTGAATCGGGGAAACCGGCGATTGCATATTCTGAAACATTCGGAGAGCTTGCCCCGGGTATCGGTCATTATTATCTCGCAACTGCTTTCGACAGTGTATTCATGCAGCAATCGGGAGATATCGGACTTGTCGGTATGGCTGCCGGGACTCCCTTCCTGAAAAATTTGTTTGAGAAGATTGACATCACCCCGCAGATGGATCACAGATATGAATATAAAAACGCCTTGAATCTCTTTACCGAGGAAAAGTTTACCGATGCACATAAAAGGGCGACCGAGCAAATTCTGGGATCAAGCTATGGACAGATTGTTCGTGCGATTGCCGAATTCCGCGGTTTGAGTGAAAGCGAAGTACATCGTTTTATTAACGGCGGTCCGTATATCGCACGCGAAGCCATGGAGAACGGATTGCTCGACGGCATTGCTTACCGGGATGAAGTATACGACCGTCTTCGTGAACAGGCGGGGAGAAGGGCACAATTTTTATACCTTGAAAAATATCTCGATCGTGCGGGACGTCCGCATCGTCGCGGTGAT
>PWJF01000509.1 GCA_003560935.1 Ignavibacteriales bacterium | reverse complement strand
GTATCGGGGAATGGGAGTATCGGAGAGGGGAGACGGTGGAGCATAATGGGGCAACCCGTCCCCCGCACCCTGTCATTGCTTCAAAAACTAGAATACCAGGAGTTACCAATGATCGATACAAAAAACATTCTGCATATCGTCATAACCGTCATCGTATTTTTCTGTGCAACATCGCCGGCAAGCGGTCAAGATAACGATGAGCGAAATTATTTTTATGCACGGGGAGCGTGGGCATTCTCATCGTATTACGGTGACTTAAACCGGATCAATTCAGACGACCCGTTTTTCAGCTATGCATTGAAATTCGGAGGAGGATATTTCTTTACACCTGAGTTCGCGTTCGGGTTCGATTACCGTGTTGCCGACTATCCGCGCACGATCAGGCCGAATGTACGGGGATATACAAAAAATCATACGGTAAATCTCTACATAAAATATTCATTCATACGGGAAAATGAAATGTATCCCTATGTATTGGCAGGTCTCGGCATGACGTTCTTCGGAACATATGATAAAGACCCGAATTTCGCTCCGGCGTTCGGTCCGATGGTGGGCGTTGGCGCAAATGTTCGTTTAACCGATCGTTTGTCGATGTTCTTCGAAGCTAAACTCGATTTCGTACTTGACGACGAGGCGATGGATGAAATGAGCGGAAGTGCGGGATTTGACGCACTTGGATTTTTCGGCATCGGTTTGAGCTTTGATCTTCGGTCTGCATTCATACCGATAACGGACATGTACATCGAAGGTCCGTCCGAGATGAGGGTGGCTCAACCGGTAATGTTTGAGCTGGAACTTGAAGGAAATCCGACGGAACCGGTTACCGTTCATTGGGATCTCGGTGACGGTAACAGAGCACTCGGTAAATCGATATCGCATGTGTATCGTGAGGCGGGTACGTATACGGTTCGTGTCAGGGTATCGAACCGGAGGAGCGAAAAAGAAATGCAGCAAGAAATTGAAGTTGAAGAGCTGCCGGTTGATGCATCGATAGTTTATTTAGAGACTGAAGAGGTGGCATACGAAGCAGGTGTACCCGTAACATTTGAAGTCGAAGTTCTTGGTACCGGGCCGGTGAATTATAGCTGGGATTTCGGCGACGGCACAACATCGACTGAACTGTCTCCGGAACATACCTATGAAGTACCGGGTATATATCGCGTCACCCTGCGCGTCGATAACACCGATGTTGCAGGAAGGACCGGTGTCGATCAGCGCTCCGTGACCGTGTACGTTCGTTAAGGGACCGGAGACGGTTGTTTTATTCAACATATTTTAGTAATATTGAAATATTTTCGTTCCGGTAACGCCTTTTATGACATGTACCCTGTACGCCGTCACATCATGAGTGCGGGTGGGTAATCATATTGTTCATCGATATATAGCTGAGGTAATCATGAGTCAACAGAGGTATATGCTGCATTTACTTATTGCAATCGCTCTCATATCCGTATCATCGCTTTCGGCTTTCAGTCAGTATGCACAAGACCGGAATTATTTTTATCTGAAGGGTGCCGCCGCGCTCTCGTCATATTTCGGTGATCTGAACAGCGTCAACAGCGATGAACCGTTCTTCAGCTACGCATTACAAGGCGGGTTCGGTTATCAATTGTCAAAGAACATTGCATTCGGAGCGAATTACCGGGTTGCCGATTATCCCCGCACTGACCGTCCGGGATTAAGCGATTACACCCGCAGCCACACGACCGATATATATACGGCATATTCCTTCCTGCCGAATCGGTTGATATCTCCCTATGCGCTTGCCGGTATCGGGATGACATTTTATGGAACATACGATACTAATCCGGGTTTCAATCCCGTATTTGGACCGGTTGCGGGTATCGGGCTCGATGTTCGTTTAACGGATCAGATAACGGTTTTCGTGCATGGCAAGATGGATTTCATTATTGATGATGAAGCTATGGATATGAAACGGGGCGCTGCGGGATTCGATGCACTTGGATTCTGGGGTGCGGGGGTACGGGTAAATCTGCGCTCATCGTTCAGACCGGTGACGAGAGTACGCATTGCCGGGCCGGATGTAGTACATGTCGGAGAACCGGTATCTTATCAAGCGGCTTTGGAAGGCAATCCGAGCGGTCCGGTAGACGTTCGCTGGTTTTTCGGTGACGGCAACAGAGCGATAGGTCAAACGGCCTTAAATATTTATCTGAATACGGGAACGTTTACCGTTACCGTGGTGACCACCGACCGGCGGGGCGATAGAGAAACACGGAAAGAGATCAGAGTGATCGAACCACCGGTAAAGGCCTCGATTATAAGATTGTCGACAAAAGAGAGGTTGAACACGATAAACGAACCGGTAGAATTTATTGCCGAAGTTGCCGGTACTGAACCGGTTGACTATCGCTGGGAGTTTGGTGACGGCACAACATCGGATGAGAAGTTTCCGGTACATACCTATGAAGCTGAAGGAACCTATACGATTACTCTCCGTGTTGACAACAGCACGGTCGCCGGTAAAAACGGCCGTCACGAACGGTCCATAATTATTGACGTCTATGACCCCACGCCGGTTGAAATTGAGATCGAAGAACCTGCGCCCGAACTGACAGAATTGAACACGATCTATTTTCGAATGGGCAGTGTACAACTCGATGGTGAATCGATACGCTCGTTATCGGGAAATGTGGAGTTGCTCATGGAACATGCGGATTACTGTGTTCAGGTTGATGTCTTCACCGATTCCGTCGGTGATCCGGCATTGAACTTACGGTTATCGGAACAACGTGCGCGTGCCGTCGAACGGTTTTATATTGAACAGGGAATAGATCCCGGACGCATACGCAAGACCGGTCTTGGTGAAATAAACGAACCGTGTCCGGCGGGGGATCCGGGACCCGGCTGCCGCGAACACCGCCGTGCCGAGTCGATACCGATGCGGTGTGATGCGGGCCGTGGGGTAGGTGGTGGGTGAAAGTTGAAATGTTAAAGGTGAAAGGGAGAATGGGAGAATGGGAGAGGGTGACAGATGCAGGTTGCACAAAATATAGATCTTTTGTAAATTATTAGACGTTTATTTTAAATCCGTGCGGAAGGTATCGGGATGTAATCGGAGAGGTGGCCGAGTGGCTGAAGGCGGCGGTTTGCTAAACCGTTATAGGGCTAACACTCTATCGGGGGTTCGAATCCCCCC
>PWJF01000021.1 GCA_003560935.1 Ignavibacteriales bacterium | reverse complement strand
GTCGCTCGAAAACAAGCACTTTATATCCCCATTTGCTCAGGTATGCAGCGGTTACCAATCCGTTATGCCCGCTGCCGATAACGATAACATCTGCGTCGTAATATTTTTTCACTGAAGATCGCCGTAATAATGTTGCAGATATTGTGCGGCATACCGGGGGTTCTGATCTATCGCTCTCCGGAGTATGCCGATGGGATCGCGTTGATATGCTTTATCGAATGTACGGTACGGATCGTTCTGTGCTGCCGCATCGGAGATGAGTTCCGGATTGCTTCTATACAGTTGATCGAGAAGCAGGTCGCCGTGACGTTCGACAAGCGCGGGTACAAACTCACGGGGCAGGTCGGCGGATACCGCCGCGAGAATACGTTCGCGGTAATTTTGTAAAAGCCAGCCGATAGCCGCATCCGGATTTGTGTAAATTGCTTCCCGGAGAGCGCCTGTATTATCGTATGCGACGATTTCCGGTAAATGATCGAGCGCCATATATTCCAGCACACTCGCTTCATCGAGCTCGAGTGCCGTCAGAGATGTTCCCATGCGGTCATGTGCGGCTGCCGGCTGCACCCGGCAAGAGCGAAGATTATTACAACAATTCCAATGTGTTTCATGTATTGTGTTTCATCCTCCGGTTATTCGAGAGAGTTTGACATATTTATAATCGTAAAATGATCGGTGTAATTCAAGAGATAACACTTGCAACCCACAAATATTATTATATATTTATATAGTTTATGGTAAAATATGATAACGATAGCCCCGTGGATCAGCCGAATAACGATAAAGTATTTATAAGCGACTTTCTTTATACCTCATTTGCCTCGTTCTCGTTTTTCTCCAGCTTTTATTTATTGCTTCCGGTAATACCGCTGTATGTCGTAAAGCTTGGAGGATCGCCGAGCGATGTGGGGATTGCGCTCGGGATCTTTCCGATTGCATCCATACTTGCACGTCCCTTTGTCGGCGTCTATGCCGATACGCAGGGGCGAAAGTTGTATATGATAGTCGGAGCTTTTATCTTTTTGTTGTCGGCGCTTTTGTATTCGGCCACGGTCACGTTGATGGTGTTATTTCTTCTTCGTCTGCTTCATGGTTTCGGTATGGCGTCGTTTACCACGTCGTCATCGGCTTACATTGCCGACATAATACCGCGGCGCAGGAGGGGAGAAGCGATGAGTTACTTTGCATCGGCGAATAACCTCGCTCTTGTCGTAGGACCCTATATTGCATTAACATTAGCCGGTACCGATAACGGTTTTTCCCTTGTCTTTTTTATAGCCGCCGTTCTATCGGGAATGTGCATTATGCTGGTGCTGCCCATAAAGGATACGCCGTTGGCGGCGAAACACAATCAGAGATTTTTTGATAAGACGTTATACAGACGGGATGTTGTATTTCCGTCAATGGTGATCGGTGTGGGTGCACTCGCGTATGCGGCTATCATCGCTTTCCTGCCGATTCATGCCCAATCGATCGGTATAGGCAATCCCGGTGTGTTCTTTACGACATACGGATTATCGGTTATCGGAAGCAGGGTCGCTGCATCGAAGTTGATAGATAAATATCCGCGGCCTAAAGTAATTATTTTTTCAGCCGTACCGATGATGTCGTCCGTTGCAATGCTTGCCTTTACACAGAGCATGCTGCAATTAATACTTGTCGCCGTACTTTTTGGAATCGGACTTGCATTCCTGATGCCGGCTGCGCAGGCATATCTTGTCGATAGGGTGAAAAAAGAAGAACGTGCAAAAGCGCTCGGCGTATTCTTTTCTTTTCTCGAACTCGGTATCGGTGGAGGAGCGATTATTCTCGGTATCGTTGCGGAATATTTCGGATATCAATCGGCGTTCGTCGTTGCGGCAGTTATCGGCGCCGGCGGTATCGGATTCTTCCAGTACGGTTTGAGGCGTAATTGGTAGTTTACGGAAGTATATGTATATATGTAGTATTATATAAGGAGTAATGATGGAAACAGTACAACAGCTACTGTATATAGAAGTTGAACCGCGTAAAAAGCTTAAAGGAGGTAACCCGCTTCTTATTCTTCTTCACGGACGCGGAACGGATGAAAACGATCTTATCGGTTTGGCGCCGTATCTTGATGAACGTCTGCATATAGTGAGCGCCCGCGCGCCGTTTCAGTTTCAGTGGGGACCGGGGTATGCATGGTACGATATCGAAGAAGTGGGAAAACCGGATGCAGAAAAATTCCCGCGATCGCGCGATTTCATCGTAAAACTTATAGGATATCTTCATGATAAATATGAAAGTGCCCGTGATAAAACTTTCCTGCTCGGGTTCAGCATGGGGTCGGTGATGGCATATGCAGTCTCTCTGGCATATCCCGAAAAAATAACCGGTGTCGTTGCACACAGCGGTTATATTGCGGAAGGCGATAACACAATCTATAAATGGAATGACGCAAAAAGCGTGGAATATTTTATCGCTCACGGTGCTGCCGATCCGGTTATTCCGGTGCAATTCGGTAAACGTGCGCACGATCTGATGAAACAGCATTCCATGAACTATACATATAAAGAATACCCGATAGCACATCAAATAAGCGAAGAAAGTCTTAATGACTTCTCAAAATGGCTGACGGGTAAAATAAAACCATGAATGTAAAAAACAACGGGGTATATTTCGGCACTCACAGTGCCGGGGATTTAGTCAAACAATTCGGCAGTCCGCTGTATGTGTATGAGCACGAAACATTCGTACGGCAGTACGATCGTCTGAAGCGCGCCTTTGAATCATCGAACACATCAATTTATTATGCATGTAAAGCTAATGCAAACATCGAACTGTTGAAAATTTTCAATAAGCTCGGCGCCGGGATCGATGCCGTTTCGCCGGGCGAGGTGTATCTTGCTCTCCGTGCAGGTTTCAAACCCGAACAAATCATTCTTACGGGAACAAATCTTACGCGCAACGATATTGCGTATGCTCTTGAGAATAATGTTCTTGTTAATATCGATAACATCCCGATGCTCGAAGCGAATGAAGATTTATTTAAGGGAAGAGATGTTGCGATTCGTCTGAATCCCGATATACATACGGGCGGTCACGAATATCTCGCAACGGGACACCGCGAAGCGAAGTTCGGTGTTCAGTACAAAGATTTGCCGTATCTCATGGAATTAAATAAATCTTCATTCGCTT
>PWJF01000543.1 GCA_003560935.1 Ignavibacteriales bacterium | reverse complement strand
CGACGCAAGTGCCGACGGAACGTATTGCTGTCCCCAGTAAACGAATGCATAGCCGAGTGAAAACGTGCAGGTACCGGCAAGCAGATACAACCGGATAGAAACGGCATCTTTCGGGATGTGTACCTTTTTTACGGCTACGATCGAGAACATAATAACTGCAGCAAGTAAAAACCGAACCGCCGCTCCGAGGAACGGCGGTATACTTACAAGTCCGATTTTAATTGCCAGCCATGTCGATCCCCAGATAATGCAGATCAGTATGTATCCAAGGATGACTTTCGTAGATTCTGACTTCAGGAAACAACTCCTTTCTGCTTACCAGAGCGGATTGAAGACAAGTCCCGATACCAGCTTCGGGAAAAAATAAGTCGACTTCTGCGGCATAGTATGACCGGCTTCGGCAACGCTTCTGACCTGATCTATGGGAGTCGGATTCATCAACAATGCCGCCTGTACACGACCGTTTTCGACTGCTTTTACGGTCTCATCGAAATCTTTTATATAATCGAGATAGAGCTTTTGCTCCTGCGCCTCAACCGATATGTTTAGAAGCTTACCGATAATATGTGAATGTAACAGCGCAACATCGAGGGCCTTTACCTCGGTCGGCATTTCGGCAGGCAGCAATTTCACCGCCTCTTCGGGTTTTTTAAGATATATAAGATAATATGAACCGGGATACACATAACAAAACGCATAACGCTGTATGCTCGCCAGTTTCTTCTTAAGCTCAGATGCTGAATCAACCGGTTCGACCGTATAATATTTTTTTAATTCACTAAGTAGAATATTTCCGTCAAAATTCTGAAGGCCGTGCAATACGCGGTGGGTCGGATAAATGACGAGACCCGGATCATACATATTGGTACAGAACATCATGACATAGTTGTACGGCTCGTTTCCGGTTTGATCGGGGTTTTCTTTTTTCCGGAGATCCCGGTACGCAAGCGCCGTTTCGTATCTATGATGTCCGTCGGCGATCAGAATTTGTTTATCCTTCATGACCTTTGAAATAAACTCCGTATCTTCCCGGCGATCGATGCGCCAGACTTTATTGTTCACTCCCTCGAATTCGACGTTGATGATCGGCTCATGTTTCGTTATGTTATCGGTCACATCATCTATGCGGTGATCCGGATCGCCGTACAAGCCGAAAATCTGGCTGAAATTCGCCCGGGTCGCTTTCATCAGGTTGAAGCGGTCCGCTTTCGGTTTTGACAGTGTTTTTTCATGCGGAAGCACAACACCCTTATCAAGTTCTACGAGTTCGCAGGCGCCGATAAATCCTTTTCGTGCGATCGTTTTCCCCTCTGCATCGATAAACGTCTGTGCAAGCATGTATAACGCCGGTTTATCGTCGCGAACGAGAATCTCTTCCTCGAGCCACTTCTTCAAATGCTCTGCAGCGCTCGAGTATCTGTCTTCTTCACGACCGAGGATCAAACGAATAACATTATGAGGAGATGCACCGTAAAATGCATTTTGCTCTTCCGGCGATATAACATCGTACGGCGGAGCGACTACTTTTTCGAGTTCAACTTTCCCTTGATTATATCTGATACCTGTAAACGGTCGAATATTTGCCATAACTACCCCTCATTTAGTTGCTGTTTACTATATATATTTTGATTCGTTAAAACTGCAATCTGAAAACTATAAACTGACAACCAACACCTCAATCACCGTACCCCAACCGCTTCAGCCATTGATCGTCATCGCGCCACTTATCACGCGATTTTACAAATAGTTCGAGAAATACCGGGCGATCAAGAAACAGTTCGATCTGCTCCCGCGCAGCCGTTCCCAATTCCTTTAACTTCTTACCCCCTTTACCGATCAGAATCGGCTTCTGAGATTCGCGATCTACAATAATCTCAGCCCGGATAACATCTTTCCTCCCCTCCCGTTCTTTGAATTCGATAATCTGAACGGCGGTGGAATAGGGTACTTCCTGTGAAAACCTTAAAAATATCTGTTCTCGTATTAACTCGGCAACAAAGAACCGTTCCGGATGCTCGCTCACAATATCGGGCGGATAATACGGTGGATGAACGGGCAAATACTTTTCAATTGTTTTTTCTATCTCATCGACACCTTCTGCTTTGAGAGCCGACACCGGAATTATCTCATCGAATATATTTTTCCCGTGAAACGATTCTATTACAGGGAGGGCTTCGTTACGATTAATCATATCGCATTTGTTCAGTATCAGAAAAGAAGGTACGCTCTGTTTTTTTATCTCTTCGAGCAGCGAATCGGGGATATCGGGATCGGTCACTTCTGTCATTACTATCGCAACATCAGCATCGGCAACCGCCTGGTGAACCTTCCCGACCATGTACTTCTGCAATTTATACCGGGGATCAATGAGACCCGGTGTATCGAGAAAAATCGCTTGAAATGACTCACGACTAAGTATCCCCAGTATGCGGTGCCGTGTCGTCTGGGGCTTCGGGGTTATAATTGAAATTTTTTGACCGAGTAGTGCGTTAAGAAGCGTCGATTTTCCGACATTCGGTTTGCCGACAATCGCTACGTACCCTGCCCGGTATTGTTTTTGTGTAGAAGTATCAGCATTCATTCGAGTAGTAGGTCAGGGTAATGTCTTTTTAAACTCCTGATAGCGATTTGTTAAGAGATTTTCCTCGGTTGGTTCCGGGAAATTTTGCTCTCTTGCCGTTTTCTCGACATGCTCAACGCGATCCTGCGGCAAGGGGTGTGTCGACAACAGCCGCTCTACCGATCCCGCTTCTCTTTGCTGTTGTTCGAGTATCTTATCGAAAAAAAACCGTATAGCCCCCGGATAATACTCCGTATCCTGCAAGTACCGCATCGAGTATGTATCTGCCTCCCGTTCATCGCTTCGACTGTTTGCGAGAAAACCCAATCCGACAAAAAGGTTTGCGGCGATCTGTTGTAAGACACCGGGATCTTGCCCGAGCGCTACCGCAATCAATATTTGTGTTCCGTAATAGGCGGATATTCGACGGGTTGCATGACGGCGTTCGGCATGGGCTATCTCATGACCGATAACCCCTGCAAGCGCGGCTTCATTGTCAAGAAAATGCATGAGACCGGTGTACACATAAATAAAACCGCCCGGCGTACAGAAAGCGTTGATGGTGCTGTCGTCATGAATTATCTCAAACTGATATGGATATACAT
>PWJF01000178.1 GCA_003560935.1 Ignavibacteriales bacterium | reverse complement strand
GTGAGTCATCTTGAAAGACTTTGTCTACCCATACCGAGGCAGGAGCGGGAAGCCAATCCGAATATTCCGATGGGTCATCAAGATCCTGTGAACCCGCTCTTTGGTGGATAAGAAGCCGCTCAAGAAATAATAAGAACTGCCGAGTATATAAAAAAGGCAACATCGATGTTAGATGTTGCCTTTTGTTTATGTGCATTCTCCTCGCTATTTTATATCCGTACCCCCGAGAGGATTCGAACCTCTGGCCAACGGTTTAGGAAACCGCTGCTCTATCCTTCTGAGCTACGGGGGCAAAACACACATTAAAATATAATAAAAGCATAGAACTTTCCCAAGAACAGTGCAATCCTAACTTTATTTCTTATCACATAATTTTTACTTTTTTTCAACATTTTCATGACATCCATTCGCTCTTTTCTCTGTATATATAAATAAAAACACGACAGCGGAGGATATCATGAAAAGTATAAAATTAATTATGGCTGCGATATCGTTCATTACCGGTCTATCCGGTACTCTTCAATCGCAGTATCCCGATCAAATACAAAGAGATCATGTTTTTGTACCGGGCGGAAATTGGCTGGTTACCGCTGCAACCGGTATACCGTATCTCGGCGTAGCGGAGCTGGCCTACGGTGTGAGCGACCGGATAACGATCGGAGCGCTTTACGGGTTGACTCCGAATGTGGAGGGGTATGGTATCCGCGCACGGACGATACTGTACCAACATCTTGATAATTTCAGGATTTATTTCTGCGTGCCCGTGATTTATTATCCCAAAACAAAGGAACTCGGTGGAGAGCCATGGTTCCTTACCCGTCCGAATATTAATTTCGAATGGGTTACGGATTCGTCATTCCGGTATAAATTCGGCGGGAGCATCATTGCCGCAGCTTCACAACCCTCGTTGTTCGCTAGCGAACGGAATGAGGAAGGATTCAAAGGGGGTACCTGGAATGCAATACATGGAGGAATATCTTTCCCGCTTTCCGAAACCATAATGTTTCAGACCGAGCTCTCGGCAGTTCTGAACGGATTTACGTTAGCAGGGAAGGATTGGGTGGGAGGTCCGCCGGTAATTCTGGTTATCGGTGTTTCCTACACGATAAAATAAAATTATATGATGATTCTGTTTAAGATGACTATCGCCTCAACAACTGATGATCGAAATTCTCGATATCAATTTGTTCATACAGCCACGTCACAAACTCCGTGCTATACTTATTACAGTACTGGAATAGGGGATACGTTCGTTCCTGGAACGTGCCGTTGGGGGCAACATGCAATGCGGCTTTTTCTATCTGACGCATTGCCGTTGAAAAGTTCTTTCGCTGTGCATCGTATGCCTTTTCCTTCAAACGGTTAATCTGATATTCAATTTTCTTTCGCGCATTATCATACGAACCGGTGAGCGTGGAATCGACCATCTGCAGTGCATATCGCAGCTCTTTTAGACTTTCATCGATATTTGTGTTTGCTTTCCCGAATACATCTTCCAGTTTCACATCCGATAACTTTGCCGATACATTTTTCTGCAGGAGCTCAAGGTTCATAAAGAAATCGAACGGCGATATATCGAATTTCTCTATAGTGCGTTGTACCTTCTCCTCAATTACCGTCGCCGATGCACGCGGATAGATTATCGGCATGGTCGCGTCGAAATGTTTGTAGACTTCTTTCAATTGTGCAAAGTATGCGATCTCGGAAGGACCGCCTACATATACAAACGTTGGGAGGAGATAATCCTGTACGATCGGTCGCAACAGTACATTCGGACTGAAGAGTTCGGGGGAGTTCTCTACAAGCGAAAGCATCTCCTCATCGCTGAAACGCTGTCGTGCTCCCTTTAATCCGTATCCGGTTTCACGCGGTTCGATCAGATATCTCCCGCCCCGGTGTTGTATGAACAAATTGATCGCACGCGGTTTTACCTGTGCGTGATACGTTTCTTCCAATAGAGCAGAACGTCTGATAACTATCTCGGACGTTTTCGGGTGTGTTTGCAGTTCCTTTTGCAGAACCGGCTTAATCAGATGTTTCAAGGCATTATCGCGGGGATCAAGAATGACAAGTCCGGAGTTTGGAATCAGACTATTGATATATGCGGCAAATGCCGTCGCAAAATCTACTCCGGGTCGGTACGCATTTCGTAACTGCTGCATGATACTTATGCGAAAATCGGAAGGTTGCAAGTTTTTCTCGATAGTGCTCAAAAAAGACTCGATTTCGTTATCGAAGACCATCGAGCCGACCGAACCCGGATTTTTTTCAAGCGGTTTTCCTTCGGGTAAATATTGAAACGATTGCAGTTCGTTCCTCGCATCGATAATTGAAATTTTACTGATCTCATCGTAATCGTGATCTTCCGCCTCAAGATAAAAAACGGGAACGAAATTATATGACGGAAGTTCGTTGTTTAACTTTTCGGCAAGTTTAATAGCAGTAATTACTTTATATAAAGTATAGAGCGGCCCGCCGAGAATGCCAACTTGCTGTCCGGTCACAACCGCAAATGTACCCTCCTGTTGAAGTAACAATGCATGTGCCTCGGCATTTTTTCCCGTGCCGAGACGAATTTGTTGTTCTTCCAGTATAGCCCCGATTTGAGAACGATCTACATGACGATGGGTAACGGCATTGAGGAGTTCTGTCTGTGACGCTAAATTTTTAAACGGTGCATTGTAGAATTTTTCAACATATTCGAAGCTGCTGACGTAAGTACGGTAAAGATTGCTAATTGAATTGAAACTGGAAGGAAAATCTTCAAACGGTATCGATTCCATATATTCCCGCAAGGTTTGAATTTTTAAATGTTTGTAATTTTACAATATACTCTTTTATCAAAGTATTAGCAAGATCGAAATTCGGGCAAAAAACTGTTAGTTTTCAAAAAAATGTTGTTGACATTTGAACTTCGTTTGATTATATTCGTTTTAATACCTGAAACCCAAATCGGGTAGAGTGCTCTAATAATAACGAATTAGAATATTAAAACAACCATTACAATCTGATCGAATTATAATCAGATGACTGTATTTTGCCTTACGACTGTATGTATTGAATCTGACGGCTCATTGAACCGATGTACGTCTAACCATACTTCATCCCATCCGTTGTATCCCGGAAACGAAACCAAACGTTACTTACAAACTGTGAATAATTATTATAGAAATC
>PWJF01000313.1 GCA_003560935.1 Ignavibacteriales bacterium | reverse complement strand
GTATTTGTTACCGGTAATCCCGGAAGTACAAGCAGATTATTGACGGTCGACCAACTCAAGTTCAATCGGGATAAACAATATCCCTTTATTATGATGCTGCTCGATAATATGGTCAAGATTTATTCCGATTATATTGCCGAATTTCCCGATAAGCGAGCGGAATATGAAACACGTTTATTCGGATTGGAAAACTCACAGAAGGCGTATAGGGGTAGACTTCGGGGATTAAACGATCCGGATTTGATGGGACGAAAAGTCGATTTTGAACAAACGTTTCAATCCGGGATTCTGACCCGGGCAGATCTCCAGGATGAATACGGTACGTTGTGGAATGAAATAGCAGACCTACAGCGTGAAAAGAGAGATATCTACAACGAAATTCAGGCGCTGTCAGTGCGTGGATTGGGAAGATCGGCGTTCCTTTCTACGGCGGCGGATATAATCGAGTATGCAAGACAGATGAAATTACCCGAGGAACAACGTGACGAGAAGTATCACGATGAAAATATCGAAGCCACACAAGAGGGTATTTATCCTGAGGCAGGATTTGATGAAGTACTTGAAACAATGATCCTTACAAAACAAATACGGTTTATCGTATCTGTATTCCAAGATAAGGAAGAAGCACATGAGTCGATCGGCCCGTTGTTATGGGGACGGTCACCTTCGGAATCTGCCGCACATATGATAGATCGTACCATATTGACAGATAGAGATAAAACAATAGAATTGTTAAAAGAGGGACCCGATGCCATTCTCGCGTCCGATGATCCTTTTTTACAGTTTGTCGAAAATACCATGGACAGATCGAATCATCTCCGTGGTCGATATAATCAGATCCAATCCCGCGAGTCCGCTCGCGTACAGCAGCTCGGCAAGGCATTATACGAAATTTACAACACATCTATACCGCCCGATGCAACATTCACTCTTCGTATTGCCGACGGTGTTGTGAAAACGTACGAGTACAACGGCACCATTGCCCCGCCATACACAACATTCTACGGACTCTATGACAGGCATTATTCGCACGGAAGAGAACACCCGTGGGCGCTGCCCGAGCAATGGAGAGTACCTCCCGGTGAATTCAACAGGAGCACGCCGGTTAATTTCGTCTCGACGAACGATATTATCGGAGGCAATTCGGGAAGTCCGGTGATCAACATCGATCTTGAGGTTGTCGGTCTTGTATTCGACGGCAACATTGAGAGCTTGCCCGGTGATTTTATATTCGCCGAAGAATACAACCGTGCCGTATCGGTTCATTCCGAAGGTATTCTCGAAGCTCTCCGGTATATGTACGATGCTGATCGTATCGTGTATGAACTGGAGGCGGGTACGAGGAGATAATTTTTAGCTTGTATCTTAACCATCCCTATTGAGTTATCAGTCGATGGTCGGTTAATAGTTAATGGTTCTGCCCTCCGCTTCCCATTAACCAATAACCATTAACTGATCATAGAAGCAAATCACACAACAAAGGAGTATATCATGTATAGATTACTAATCGTTTTTCTATGTATTGCTTTTATAACGGAAGAAGCGGCGGCACAACCGCTGCCGAATAACGCGGAGTCGATAAGCGGTTTCGATATCTACGAAACGCTCGATCGTCTTGCTTCGGAAGAGTTCAGGGGACGTCATACAGGGCATCACGGGTATACGGATGCCGCAACATGGGTGGGAGAAATGTTTGATGAATGGGGATTGGTTCCCGCAAGCGAAGATCACGGGTTTTTGCTTCCGTTTCCCGTGCAATACACAATTATTAATGATGCTTCAATGTCGGTATATATATTCGACGAAGAAAAGGAAACGGGGTATCGTGAAGTTGAACTCCGGCCGGAACAAGATTTCCTCCCGCTATTGTACAGTGATACCGGGGACAGAACAGCGGAAGTTGTGTTTGTCGGCTGGGGAATCCACGCTCCGGAAATAGGATATGACGATTACTTTGGCGTCGAGGTCGAGGAGAAATTCGTTATGTGCTTTCGCGGTACGCCGGATCCACGGGACCGGCGGTATCAGTATCACGATGAGCACCGCACACGCATGCAGCGGGCGAAAGATGAAGGAGCCCTCGGACTGATATATATCTATGAAGAACCGATCGCAAATCCCAACGGCGACTGGATTGAGGATTTTACTCCCGTGAAGATCAGCTATGATGTCGCCGATCAATTATTTTCCGAACGTGATTTCGAGGCGGCATCGCTGCGTTCGGATTTATTGAAATATAAACGCCCGATTTCCTTTGCATTGCAATCACGGGTGCGGATACAGGTCGAATCGATACATTATCCGGAAGCGACCGGGTACAATGTTGCCGGATTTATTGAAGGCAGCAATCCTGCATCGCGCGACGAGGTGGTTGTTGTGGGAGCGCATCTTGATCACTGCGGTACACATATGGGTTTGTTATTCGGCGGTGCGGACGATAATGCGAGCGGCAGCGCTGTTGTAATCGAGATAGCGAAAGCGTTTGCAGAGAATGCTGTGCAAACGGAACGCCCGGTTTTGTTTGCATTATTCGGAGGAGAGGAGATGGGTTTGATAGGATCGCGATATTTAGTCGATAATTTCCCGGAACGATTCACCACGATTACCAGTATGATTAATTTTGATATGGTAGGCGCGGGAGACGGTGCTTACTGCGGCTATAGCGCCGATCATCCCGGTCTGAAGGAGCTTGTCCGGAAAACCGATATCTATGTTCAAACAGTGCAAACGTTTTACCCGATCGGGGATATTGGTGTCAGGGGAAGCGACCACGCGGCGTTTCATATGAAAGGGATACCGGTGCTGTATTTTGTATCCAACGGACCGCATATTAAATACCATACCACCGGAGATACGATTTACCGTATGAATCCGACTGTCATGGAGGATATAGCACGCATCGGCTACCTAACGGCGATCGAATTGGGAAATAAATGATAGTGGTATTTCAATAACCTATTTTGTAAATTACAGCAATCCGCAAATCATCCTATTGCTCATCAGATACAGGAGGCCTACCATGCCAAACAGCGTTTATAAGTTAATCGACCTGATCGGTACAAGCCAGACGTCGTGGGAAGATGCTGCGAAAACCGCAGTTGAAACGGCGTCAAAAACACTCCGTGATATCCGGGTCGCCGAAGTATCCGAACTCGATATGAAAATAGAAGACGGCAAAGTAACCG